>DATGRU010000050.1:0-4045 GCA_035303295.1 Paenalcaligenes sp. | reverse complement strand
TCAACTCTACGAACTGACTAAATCCAGTCTGGCCGTGGCCTTGCTGAACGTGTTCATGGCTGTACCCATGGTTATTGCCTTACTGATCGGTGGCGTGCTTTCCGACAGGTTAGATCGTCGTAAGCTGATGATGTGGTCACGCAGCGTCTACGTATTCAGCGTCCTGCTGTTTCTACTCAACACGCTGGTTGCGGAACCTTCTATCTACGTCATTTATGTGGCAGCCATGATCGGTGGTGCAGCCAGTGGCATCAGTATTCCAGCCATGATGTCTGCTACCCCCGCACTGGTTGGACGCGAACACTTAGCCTCTGCCGCGGCACTGTCCGGCCTATCGATGCAACTGGGCGGCGTATTGGGCCCGCTGTTGGCTGGTGTATTAATCGCCGGACCCGGCGGCTTAGTGGCATGTTACGTGATCGTGTTAGCAGGCGTACTGACGACCCCGTTCTTATTATCGAGGTTGCCTGCATTACCCCCAAAAGGTGCTGATCACTCCGTCTCCGCCACACAAGCCTTTGTTGAAGGTTTTCGTTACATGCTGCACACACCGCTACTGCGTAGTCTGCTACTCATTGATTTAGCCGCCGTATTTTTTGCCACTCCCTTAGCCTTACTACCCGAATGGGGCGATGTGGTGCTAGGTCAAGGTGCTACCGCAACCGGCGCGCTGTATGCCGCTCCTGCAATTGGCGCCACCTTAACGGCCTTAAGCAGCGGTTGGGTGCGCTCACTACAACGGCCGGGTGTAACCATTATTGGCGCCGTATTTATTTGGGGCATCGCCATCATCGCCTTATCCCAAAGCACCCACTTATATCCCGCCATGTTTGCATTAGCGATTATGGGTTCGGCCGATACCGTATCCAAAATGTTGCGCATGACACTGGTACAACGCCATACGCCCGACCACCTACTGGGCCGTATGTCAGCATTGTGGATGACACAATCGTCAATGGGTACGGCAGCAGGTAATTTGCAAATGGGTGCCATTTCCCGTTGGTTTAACCCTTCGATAGCGCTGCTACTAGGCGGCGTAGCCTGTAGCGTGTCAGCGGCGGTGTTTGCAACCCGCAACTCGTCGCTGAAGTCTGTAAATGGCCACACTTAGGGCCCTACACAACACTACACCGCTACACATTTTTTACCACAACCCGAACACCTCTCAGCTGTAACTGAGAATTTCCTATTTACAAAGGAGCAGTAATGCAAATCAATTCTTTTTGCATTCGTAGTAACCCCATTATGCAGCGTTCCACACCGTTCTTTGCTGCGTTAGCACTCAGTCTGGGCGCGCTTAGCGCACACGCCACCCCCATTTTTGATCAGCCAGAAATGGAGTACAAAGGCTCTGTATTTAGCCAAGGCGTGGTTCACCCAGGTGATGAAGCGCAATTACAAGGGCGTGGCTTTCGTCCTGGGCAGGAAATTCAACTGTTACGCAGCGGTAGCTCGATTACCGGCGATGCTGTTATCAAAACCGACGAAGAAGGCAACTTCAAACACAGTGCGGTCATCCCAGCCGATGCCGTTACGGGATTACACCCCATCGTTGTGCAAACGGTTAACCCCTCATCGGCCAGCGTATTCGAGCTAAAAGTATCCCCCGAGATCGCCTTTAGCGGTGCCGATAAGTTCACCGTGCATTCCGCCCCCATGACGCGCGGTTTATACCAAAGTGCGTACAGTGAAAAAAACAATCGTCTTTTCTTAAGCTCCTCGGTAGGCCGCCCTCCAGTAACCCAGTCAGAATTACTGAAGGTTGTACCGACCGATTTAAGCATTGAAGCACGCATCACACCGGCACCAGACACCGCACGAGACGATGGCCAAGTTCAAGCTGTTTACGGTATAGCCGTTGACGATGCTAACGATACGGTATGGGTGACCAACACCCGCACCAATACAGTGGCTGTGTATAAACAAAGCGACCTGAGTCTGGTGAAGCAATTCCCGAATGGCACCGTCTCGCACACACGCGACGTCATCATTGATGAAAAAGCCAACCGCGCCTATGTCTCGCCAGTGGGTTCGGGTGAAATCGCCGTGTTTGACACCAAAACTTTAGAACAATTGCCATCCATTGCCTTACGTTCTAAAGGCCGCGAAACCCCAAGCCCAATGAGTTTGGCGCTGGATGCGGACAACGCCAAGCTCTACACCGTCAGTATCAATACCAATGAAGCCTTTGTGATTGACCTGAAAAAGCAAGAGCAAGAAAAAGTGATTGCACTACCACTAGCCCGCGGTTCAAGCGGCGTAGCCGTTGCACCAAAGAAAAACGTGTTGTTCGTCGCATCACAGCGTAGCGATAACGTTCTGTTGGTAGACCTGAAATCTGAAAAGATCCTGCATAACGTCAGCGTTAGCGCAGGCCCACTGAATGTGGTGTGGGACGAAAAAACCCAACTGGCCTATGTATCAAGCCGTGCAGCGGGTGCCGTAGCAGCGATCAACCTTAAAGGCGAGCTCGTCGCCAACCTGCAAGCAGGTCGTCAGCCTAACCACATCAGCACCGACTGCAAGGGCAATTTGTATTTGGTTCATAAAGCCGAAAACGCCCAGTCTGAAACCGATGATCTTTTAACCCATATCCAACTGAAATAACGTGATGCCCTCACCGACCGCCTCGTTACGGCGGTCGGTGCCCTGAACAAAAGCCGTAATGCCATGTTAACTATGCAAGAACAACCTGTGTCCTATCTTTCCTCGCTTTCATCCGAGCTAAGCCTCGATGAGTGGTTAAAGGCGTACAACCACCGCAGTAGCGTGTTTGTTTCCCCAACACGCTCCATTATGGCTCAGGGGCAGCGATTACGTTTGCGCGCATCCAATGCGGATCAACAACTGGATCATAAAGCAGAACAACTGCTGCAAACGGCTAAAGAGCAGGGTTTACCGCCCCTTTACATGGGCGTCTTGCCCTTTAACACCACCAAGCCCGCCTACCTTTTTGTGCCGGAATCAATCTCTAGCCATGCTGGCGTGCCGATTATTCCCACAGCCGCTGACGCTGAGCCAAGCTACACCGGTGCCACCTTACAAGCACAACCACTGGCCCACGAGTACGAGCAACTGGTCGCCAAAGCCTTACCTGCACTGTATAACCAGCCATTAAGCAAAATCGTGCTGGCACGAACCATGTCCGTAGCACTGGATGCGCCACTACAGCGGCACCAACTACTGCAAAACCTTATTCGTCTTAACCCCAAGGGCTATAACTTTGGAATTAACTTAGACGACAACGAACACGACAATGCCTGCTTTTTTGGTGCTAGCCCTGAACTACTGGTGCGTCGTGAAGGCCGCGAAGTCAGCATCAACCCACTAGCCGGTACTGCCGCTCGCGTCGTTGATCCGGTTGCTGACGAGGCCATCGGCCAAGCCTTACTGGCTTCCAAAAAAGACCGCCACGAACACGCCATTGTGATTGAGCAAGTTGTGGCAGCACTCAGTCCGTTCTGCGCCGAACTACACGTGCCCGATGGCCCGTCCTTAGTGAAAACCGCCACGCTTTGGCACCTCTCCACGGCTATTCGCGGTGTGCTTAAAGCCCCCTACGCCAGCTCCCTTAGTCTGGCTCTGGCCATGCACCCCACCCCAGCAGTGTGTGGTTCCCCCACCTTGCCTGCTCGCGACTTCATCGAAGACCTAGAGCCGTTTGATCGAGAGTACTTTGCTGGCGCAGCAGGCTGGTGCGATGCCAATGGCGATGGCGAATGGGCGGTAGCAATACGCTGCGGCCAATACGCACAACAACAAATTCGCCTTTATGCCGGCGCAGGGATTGTGTCCGCCTCAGACCCAACCAGCGAACGTAAAGAAACCGGAAACAAATTACGAACGATGCTAAATGCCTTAGCCATCGCTCCCCATTTAATTGAGCAAGGAATTCAACAATGAGTATCCCTACCCTGCCTTCGTACCCCATGCCTACTGCCGACGTAGCAAACCGTGTGAACTGGACAGTTGACCCATCTCGTGCCGTGCTGCTGATTCACGATATGCAGCACTTTTTCCTTAATAAGTACGATGTGAAGGCTGA
>DATGRU010000049.1:0-2627 GCA_035303295.1 Paenalcaligenes sp. | reverse complement strand
ACGACGATGACGCCAATTGACTCGATCGCATGGGACATTGGCTACAAGGATGTAAGCGCATTTCGTAAAGTATTCACGCGTATCGTTGGCTTAACCCCCAGCGATTATCGCCGCCGATTCAGGCCTTCTTGACTACGCGCTGTCAGTAAACGGTCGATTAGGTCCAGTTCATCATGCAGAGCGTCATACTCTGCTTTGACGTCAGGGTTACGTAAAGCACGTTTTTTGAAAGGGCAGTTATCCGCGAAGCGAACTAAGAGGAGTTTATCTCTACTACTTGTACGGAGAGCAGTGTTAATTCATTGACAAAGTGTCGGCGGGTTATATACACTAAATTACATCCAGCCCTTAGCAGTAAGCCCCACACCAATAAGGTGGCGGCCGAACCTCTGGGCTTTTATTTTGTCTGGAGGTTTTGTGTCAGCAGCCATCCTTATTGATGGGGCCTACTTTATAAAAAGATTTCGGCGTATAGAGCCGCATAACTCTTATAACGCTGAACGCATGGCCGACATGGCGTGTAGGTATGCATTAATGCATTTGGTCGAAAAGACCATAAAGCATCCTCTTTATAGAATATTCTTCTATGACTGCCCACCAGTAGAGAAGAAAATGCATAATCCAATTACAAAAAGGTCTGTAGATTTTAGTAAATCGAAAGAGGCTATTTTTCGTAGGGAGTTACATGAGCGCCTTAGAAGGAAGAGAAAGCTCGCCTTACGACTTGGTACGCTTGCACATGCCGAGTGGGCGTTAAAGCCGAATGTTGAAATTGACTTATTAAAAGGCAAGAGATCTTTTGAGGAGTTAACCGAAGATGACGTTGCTCTAGATGTTAGGCAAAAAGGTGTCGATATGCGGATTGGACTCGATATCTCATCTCTCACGTTTAAGAAACAAGTAAACAAAATTGTATTGATAGCAGGGGATGCTGATTTTGTTCCAGCAGCGAAGCTTGCTCGAAGAGAAGGCATAGATTTTGTGCTTGATCCAATGTGGTTACGTATTCCAAATGAATTAAATGAACACATTGATGGCCTCCGATCTGTTTGCCAAAAACCACGTCCGCGCAATCAATGATTCTTATCGGGTGGATTGTTTTCACTTATTGATTACTTACCTAAATGGCCGGCCGCCCCTTAAACCCTCATCACCACTTTCCCAAACTGTTGATTCGATTCCAGATATTGGTGCGCTTGGACGACTTTATCTAAGGTAAATTCCCGATCAATATGAGGCTTTAGCGTACCGGCGGCAACGCCTTCGGCGATGAAGCGTTGCGCTTGTTGCAGCACCGTGGGGTTTTGGGTGACTTCGGTGTATACATAGCCGCGTAGCATTAGGCTGTTTTTAATGGCCAGCTTTAAAGGGAAGGGGGTGGGCTCGGGGCTGAGGGCACCGTGAATCACCATTCGCCCATAAGGGGCCATGGCCTCGGCAAGCGTTAATACATCAGAACCACCCACCGCATCAAACACACAGTGCAATTTGCCGTAGGGAAGCTCGGCTAAACGTTCGGCAAGTGATTCATCTTTAGTCGCGATGGCCGCCACAGCACCCGCAGCAAGTATGGCGTCATGGTGATCGCGGTTTAAGGTGGTGGCAATGGGGTAAGCGCCAGCGTGTTTGGCGATTTGAATTGCGGCTAGGCCCACGCTGCTGGTGGCGGCAGAAATCAATACCACCTCGCCAGCTTGTAAACCGCCCGCGCTAATCAACCCGCCGTAAGCCGTTAAATACGCCATCCATAATGCCGCGGCATGGGTAGGTTCTAAGCCCTTGGGCTGCGCGATCACATGGCTTGCAGGCATCACAATATGATCTGCATACACGCCATAACGGCTTAAGTTAAAGCCGGGCAGGGTGCCTACGGAATCGCCTTTTTGGAAGTTGCGTACCGCTGCACCACATTCCACCACGGTACCTGCCGCTTCAAACCCCAACTGCGACGGAAAGGTGGCTTTTTCTAAATATTGACCGCGCCGTAGCATTACATCTGCCCGATTCAGGCCAATAGCATCCACCTTAATCAGCACTTCGTCGGCTTCGGGCTTCGGTATATCACGTGTTTCGATTTGCAGAACCTCTGGCCCACCTAAACGATAAAAGCGAACAACGCGCGACATAGCCTTCCTTTAACGGTAATTTTGCTGCATTGATGATTGAACGAAGTATACCCAGTAGAAGGCGTTTCCATTAGCACTTGACCCTTGTCGGTGCGTCATGATGTCATCAAGTTGTGCTATTTACTTTGATAGCATGGGTAGCGTTATCCATCTTAAAGAGGGCCATGCTGTGAGTACACAGAACTCAACTCATCACATTACTGATCTCGCCGGCTTAGAGGCGTTGTACGGCAGCCCCTCGGCGGGGTCGCTAAAAAAAGAAATCGATTACCTTCATCCCCATTATCAGCGGTTAATTGAAGCGTCGCCTTTTGTGGTGCTGGCTACACAAGGCCCAGATGGTGTGGATGCGTCGCCTCGGGGTGACCCCGCTGGCTTCGTGCGCGTACACGATGAAAAAACCATCTTGCTACCTGACCGGCGCGGTAATAACCGCATTGATAGTTTGCGCAACATTTTGCACGACCCCCGCGTAGGGTTACTGTTTTTAATCCCCGGCGT
>DATGRU010000048.1:0-10773 GCA_035303295.1 Paenalcaligenes sp. | reverse complement strand
CGTCAACAACTAGAGCCTTGGCTATTTGAACGCGCATAACCTCAGTTTTAAGTCGGTGGGTAAAGGAAACAAAAACCCCGTCCTACTACACCACCGGCACACCGCTTTACTTCTCTGTCTTAATTAATCGCTTAGGCCCGCCAAAAACGGGGAATAAATAAAATCAGTACAGAAAAAATCTCCAACCGCCCCAATAGCATTCCAGCACTCAGCAACCATTTAGCCCCAGCGGGTATCGTGGCAAAGTTACCGGCAGGGCCGATGTCAGCGCCTAGGCCGGGCCCGATATTAGATAAGGCACTTACTGCCGCTGAGGCACTGGTCAAAAAATTTAGACCAAAAGCCATCAACGCCAGAGTTAGCACGATATAACAAAGAAAAAACAGACTTAAAAACGCAACAACTGACGTCGTAACATCGTCATCAAGGCGACGAGTGCCATAGGTTCGCGCAAACACACCGTTAGGGTACAACAAACGCATAAAGTGGGCTTTCAGCATAATCGCCACCACTTCAAAGCGGAAGATTTTAATGCCCCCCGAGGTTGATCCGGTGCAGCCCCCTACAAAAGCCAGCATAAAAAACAGGCCCACCGCCACATTGCCCCACGAGCCATAATCTGACGAAGCAAAGCCCGTTGTAGAAATCACCGAAACCACATTAAATGTAGCCGCTCGCATGGCCGCCTCGAAGCCAAACTGCCCACTGGCAAACAACCAAAGCCCTACTACCAGCGACACCACACCTGCCAAAGCAAGTAATGTTTTAACTTGTCGGTCCCAAAACGCGCGTGTCTCACCGGCAACAAAACGCACATACAACACAAAGGGCACACTGCCTGCAAGCATAAATACGGAAGCAAACCACTGAATGCCATTCGCTTCCCACTTTGCAAACGAGAGATCGGAAGTGGAGTACCCCCCAGTAGCGATAGACGTCATCGCATGCGCAATCGCATCAAATGCTGACATGCCAGCAAAGAAGTAAACCACCGCTGCACAGGCTGTTAAGCCGATGTACACCAGCGCCATCACCATGGCAATTTGGCGCACTCGTGGCATGGCCTTCTCGGACCGGTCTGAAGACTCAGTACGGAACAGCTGCATACCCCCAATGCCCAAGGCCGGCAAAATGGCAATCGCCATCGCGATAATCCCCACTCCGCCCATCCACTGCAGAATGGCGCGCCACAACAATAGCCCTCGGGGCGCGTCATCTAAGCCGCTAATCACGGTAGCGCCAGTTGTGGTGATCCCCGACATGGACTCAAAAAACGCATTCGTCAGATCACCGCCTACACTGCCATAATCTGAAAAATAAAACGGCATGGCGCTGACGCTAGCCACGGCCAACCAACTTAGCGGCGTTAGCATAAAGGCCTGACGAATGGTTAAGGCTGCGCGCAAACTTAAACGGTTTTTTGCCATCAGAATGCCACCCAACGACGCGGTTAACCCCGCCGATATGGCAAATACTTTCCAATGCGAAGCACTGCTTTGCCAATCAACCATCATAGGGAAAAGCATCATTCCGGCCATGGCTAATAAGATAAAGCCCACCAGAAACAACACGGTTCGCAAACCATGAAAAGCGTTAGCTGAATTAGCTTGGCGAGACGAGGCAGTAACTAGCTCATCCAAGGCGCCCCCTTCGCTTACCCAGCAAAGCTTCGGTTAACTCAAGTGAGCTATAACTTACCAACGCCACAATGTGGTCACCTATTTCTAATTGCGTCTCCGGCTGCGGCACCAATGCTTGACCATCACGGATATACGCACCAATTTTCATCCCGGGCGGTAGATCAAGTTGGCCCAGCGGCTTCGCATACAGCCGCGACTCTTCGGTGATTTCCGCTTCCACTACCTCACCAAAATCCTCACGCAAGGTATGCAGCGCAACAATGGCCCCTCGACGCACATAACGCAATACCGTGGAAATAGTGGCTGCACTAGGGCTTACCACTGCGTCAATCCCAAGCGTAGGCGTAAGCGCCTCGTAACTGCGTTTATTAATTAAGGTAATAGCGCGCTGGCACCCCATTTGTTTGGCCAGTACCGAAGCGAAAATATTGGTCTCATCATCGTTGCTCACCGCCACAATGGTATGCGCCAAATTAGCATGCGCTTCCTCTAGCACAACTTGATCTAGCGCATCGCCGTGCAACACAATCACGCCCGAGCCGAATTGGTCTGCCAGACTTAGCGCTCGGGCTCGATCTTGCTCGATAATTTTTATATTGACCTTCGAAGCGGAGGCTTTCAAGGTCTCCACCAAATGTAGGCCCACATTACCGCCACCCACGATAATTAAGTTTTTTGCTTCGCGCTCACGATGACCAAATGCACTCATCACTGCTGTTGAACGCTTGGCCTGAGCAATCACGTATACTTCGTCGCCCTGCTCAATACGGTCGTTGGCAGCAGGCACAAAACTGCGCC
This sequence comes from Paenalcaligenes sp., assembly GCA_035303295.1. GTDB lineage: Bacteria > Pseudomonadota > Gammaproteobacteria > Burkholderiales > Burkholderiaceae_B > Paenalcaligenes. The sequence continues at coordinate 8,335 of DATGRU010000048.1, read as the reverse complement.
CTTTACGCCGACACGCCACAATGCTGACGCCCTCTAATTCGGGTAGTTGTTCGATATCAGCAATGCGCTGATTCATCACTTGGCTCTCAGCAGCTTCGACGTGAATGCCTAGCAATTCGACCAAACCGCCCGCCATCGGCACCATATCAAATGCCCCCGGTGCCCTCAGACGCCACGCTATGCCATCAGCAATTTCGATTTCAGGGGAAATGACGATATCAATGGGAAGGTGGTCTTCTGCGTACAACGCACTGCTGTCATGAGTGAAGTAACCCGCATGACGAATTCGTGCAATACGTTGCTTAACCCCAAACAGTGAATACGCCACCTGACAAGCCACCATATTGACTTCGTCTGAACGCGTTACCGCAATTAACATGTCGGCATCACGCGCATCGGCTTTCTGTAAGGTTGCTGGGTAGGAGGCGTGCCCAGTAATACCTCGTACGTCGTAACTTTCATCAATACGACGAACCAACTGTTCATCCGTATCGATAACCGTCACGCTAATACCCTCAGAGGCTAAGTGACGAGCAATGGTCGTACCGACTTGTCCTGCTCCACAAACGATGACTCTCATCGCATTTTCTCATCTATAAATGACGATCTATCAACGGTTATCGCACAGACGCATCCGCCTGCTCGACACCACGATAGCACTATACACGGCACGCCTTCGCTCTGTAACAATTCCCTATATTAACTGTACACGCTCTTTGCTTTTATACTCTGCCAGCAGCTAGAGCAGCTTGCCCCTCGGGGCATGACAGACCATGTCCTGATATTTTGTATTTTTAATAAGGAAAAAGAATGAAACTCACAAAATTGCTCTTCGCCGCAGGCATGGTTGCCGCTTTAACAGGGTGCGGTACCATCGGCAACGCTGTAATCTCTGATGACGAGTTAGCTCGTAAAGCTGCTTTTGCTTTAAACACCACGCCTGATAAAGTCACGATTTCTGACCGTGACCCTGAAGCCATTGGCGTCACACTTAATTTTGTTGCTTCCACAGCGGGCCGTCGCCATCAATGCTACATCACCACTATGATGGGCGCGGCAAATTCCAGCGCAATTTGCTCGGGCGCAGGGTCAGCTCCCGCTAGTTGCAACGACCTACAAAAAGCAGCCGGACAATGCTAATGCGTTAATTACTTGCTTGAAAACTAGACATGGGGGCATCCTGTGATGAATAGAGGGTGCCCTTTTTTATTTTTATTGTTGTTGGATGGCGCGCCCGACAGGAATCGAACCTGTATCGAGAGCTTCGGAGACTCTTATTCTATCCATTGAACTACGGGCGCAAAGAGCATCATTTTAACTGGTTTTCAAAATTCTGCTTGACTGTTTTTGAGCAACAATCAATCTAGAAATAGCAATGCATCTTACAAGTCGTGTACAGTCCGCTATAATTACCCGTTGAATACTGTGTTTAGCGGCTGTTCCTACAGGGTAAGCGCTTAATAATACACAACGATATCTTTTACGGCTTAGCCCTTTAGCTAGGTTGTCAGCCTTTCTCAGCACGAATTTGCAGGATCCGACTATGAGCAATACGGAAAATCAAGTAGATCACACTAGTGATGATCAACAAGGGTCGATTAAATCACCCCAACAATTGTTGTTAGCGGTGATTCTCGCCTTCATTGTTCCTATCGCTATTATTGTGATGCTGGTGAACCTAGTCTCCACTAGCATGAAAACAGGTGCAGGCTCCGACGCTTTATCGCAAGAATCCATTGCCACACGCATTCAACCTGTAGCTAGTTTTGCTTTGGCCACCGACACCGGTGACGGCAACGCAACACTGAAGACCGGCCTTGAAGTTTATGAAATGACCTGTGCCACCTGTCACGCTGCTGGCGTAGCCGGTGCACCCAAACTTGGCGACGCTGCTGCTTGGGGGCCTCTCATCCAAACGGGCTTTGATGCCATGCTAAAAGTTGCGCTGGAAGGTAAGGGCGCCATGCCAGCTAAAGGTGGTAATGCATCCTTAGACGATATCGAGGTTGCCCGCGCTGTGGTTTACATGGCAAACGAAGGTGGTGCATCCTTTGAAGAACCCTCAGCCCCCGAAGGCGAAGGCGGCGATGAAGCTGCTGCAGAAGAAACCGCTAGCGCTCCTGCTGAAGAAGCCCCTGTCGCAGCGGCACCGGCCGCTGAACCCGAGGCAGAAGCCGCGCCAGCTGAAGAAGCCGCCGCAACCGAAGCCGTGGACGAATCTATCGATTTAGCTGCAGGTAAACAGCTTTACGACACAGTGTGTTTTGCTTGTCACTCCACTGGTGTAGCCGGCGCCCCAAAAATAGGCGATAAAGACGCTTGGGCTCCGTATCTTGCTACTGGCATGGACACCATGCTGCAAAAATCCATCCATGGTACAGGCGCGATGCCTCCCCGCGGTGGATCACAAGCTTCTGATGAAGAGCTACGAAACGCCATTGAATACATGGTTCAAGACATTAAATAACGTCAGAGCCCTCTGCTCCTAGCTGCCGTGTCTACGCAGCTAAGGTAAAAAACCCGTAACGCCCATCTTGGTACTTTACGGGTTTTTTATTGCCCCTTTGAACGATACAAACATTCCACCTTCAAGCGCAAAGCCTTATAAATTGCGCCATAGGCGCTTCGCACTCCCATCCTTATAGGGTTAACCCTTGACTGAGCCCTAGGGTTAACCCTATAATGTAGGTTCTGTTAGTTAAACACTTAACCTTGAAGGTGCCACAGATGTCGACTATGACTTCATATTCCCACTTCATTCGCTGGAACGATTCGTTCGAGCGCGGTGTTGTGGAAAAAAACCTGGAAAACGGGGAAGCCATTTCACTCTACGACGTGGCTGTAAAAGCAGCAAAATTGGTTCAAAACGCTGCCCAAAAAACTGGACGTTTTATTGCTAAAGCGGCCCGAGCGTACTGCGAAGCACGCGTACGTACAGCCTACTATTACGCTTCCATCTAAGCGTAAAGCGAAGTAATTCCCCTGCTTAGCGTATTATCCGCTAAGACGGTAAAAAGCCTGCATTTTGATATGCAGGCTTTTTTATTAGCTATTGCTCCCCCTCATCGCCACTACAGCTACAAACGCGAGGCAGTTATCTATTAATCATCCGTGCTAAGACATAGGTAGGAGATGGCCTCCACCCTACCTACTTATCTAAGCAGACTTATTCAACAGGTCTTTTAGACGGCCTAACCTTTCTTTAGGGCTAAGCATCTTATCTTCGGGGCTTTCTGTAATCGCCAACGTCTCTAACGCCATCTCTTCGATAAAACGCGACTTCTCACGGACCACGTATTCACGAGCCCGACGCCGACGTTTACACCAGCTAATGCGTAAGCTGCGTTGAGCTCGTGTAATGCCCACGTACATTAAACGACGCTCTTCCTGTATGCGCCCGGTCATGATGAACTCTTCATCTTCCCCAAAGTCTTCATCATCACGACCTAAATGCGGTAATAAACCCTCTTCCACCCCAGCAAGAAACACATGCGGATATTCCAATCCTTTTGAGGCATGCAGGGTAGACAAACGCACTGCATCGGGTTCTTCTTCATCTTCATTGCGCTCGAGCATGGTTACCAACGCTACGTGTTGCACCAGATCACGCAAGCCCATACCGTCTTCGGAGGCTTTACGCTTCAACCAACCTACTAGTTCAAGCACATTAGTCCAACGCAATTGCGCCGGACGCTCATCGAACAGGTCGTACAAATAACGCTCATAATCGATAGCGTTCAGCAGTTCATCTAATAACTCATCAGCTTGGGCATGGGGCTTCTCTGCCTTATCCCGAATGCGTTGAATGAACTCCACAAACACTTGCAAAGGTTGTAACTGACGTTCGGCTAGGGTATCGCTAAGCCCAATCGCATACACCGCTTCAAACAGCGAACAGCCTTGCTGTGACGCATATTCACCTAATTTTTGCAGCGTAGCTTGACCTATACCGCGCTTAGGTGTGGTCGCTGCCCGGATAAAGGCGGGATCGTCTTGATCGTTAGCGATTAATCGTAGATAAGCCAAAATATCGCGTATTTCCGCCTTATCAAAAAAGCTTTGACCGCCAGATATGACGTAAGGAATACGTAGTTCGCGCAACGTTTGTTCAATAATTCGAGCCTGGTGGTTGCTACGATACAGTACAGCAAAGTCACGCCATTTGGCTTGACGCTCGAAGCGCTCGGCCGACAAGTTAATGCCAATCCATTCAGCCTCGGCCTGTTCGTTATCAGCCGCCTTAACTTGGATGCTTTCACCAACACCTAAATCGGACCAAAGCTTTTTACCAAACACCACTGGGTTATGGCCAATGACATTATTCGCTGCGGCCAAAATACGCTGTACCGAACGATAGTTTTGTTCGAGCTTGATCAGCTTTAAGTTGGCAAAATCCTCGCCTAAACGCTCAAGATTTTCTACGGTTGCACCGCGCCATGCGTAAATAGCTTGGTCGTCATCGCCCACCGCCGTAAACATGCCTCGCGACCCCACTAGGCCCATCAAGAAACGATACTGGCACACATTAGTATCTTGGTATTCATCCACTAACAAATAGTGCACTCGCTCTTGCCAGCGTTTACGCACCACCTCGTTGTTTTCCAGTATTTGGGCTGGCAGACGCACAAGATCATCAAAATCCACCGCCTGATAGGCCTCCAGCGTAGCGCAATAATGGCGATACACTTTAGCGGCCTCAAGCTGACTAGGTGTATTCGCCGTGCGCTCTGCCACATCCGGGTCGTACAGCGCATTTTTCCATAATGAAATTTCTTGCTGCACTCCACGTAACCGCGCCTTATCGGTGGTTGCCAGCAGTTCTTGAATAATGCCCAAGCTGTCGTTGGCATCCATAATAGAAAAGCTGCTTTTTAGACCGGTGTATTGCGCTTCCTCGCGTAAAAACTTTAGGCCTAAGGAGTGAAACGTACTTACCATGATTCCTCGCATAAGCTTAGGATCAACCACCTGAGACAAGCGCTCATTCATTTCACGGGCGGCTTTATTCGTAAACGTTAACGCCACCACATTACGAGCCTGATACCCGCAATCTCGTAACAGATACGCCATTTTCTGCGTAATCACCCGTGTCTTCCCACTGCCCGCACCCGCCAACACTAAAGTGGGCCCATTCAGGTACAGCACGGCTTGCCGCTGCATGGCATTTAGATCGTGAGGAACGCTGTGGTTAAGTGACTGGCTAGTTTCAGGCATAGGATGACACGATTAAATTTCTAGGGGATCTACTTCTACAACCCATTTCACTTTATGGTCTCGCCCTAATTGATGAAGTAAGGGCCCCCATGCCTGTAAAAAAGCCTGCAGGGAAGGACGATGTGCGCTTTCGATCAATACTTGCGCCCGTTCAATATTCGCTACCCTGACAATACGTAGCGGCACCGCGTCGTAAAGTCTAACTTGCGCTAAGCCGGGAAACGACGGCCCATCTTGCGCTGGCGCTTCACTAGCAGCACGTAAAAAAGCCAGCGCTGTGGATAATTGTTTAGACTCAGCCGTCAGTAGCGCTTGAAATGCGTAAGGCGGTAAGCCAATCGCTTCCCGCTCGCTCAGCGCACTCTGCGCGAAACCGGCGTAATCGTAACGCTTTAAAGCTTGATAAACGTTTTGCTCGGGGTATTCGGTTTGCACCAATACACTTGCCCCACCGCTATGACGTCCGGCACGCCCAGCCACTTGCATCAACTGAGCGAACAAGCGCTCTGGAGCCCTAAAATCTTGAGCGAATAACATCGTATCCGCATTCAGTACCAACACCAAACCCAAATTCGCAAAATCGTGCCCCTTAGCCACCATTTGCGTGCCTACCAATATATCGACCTCACCTCCATGAACCTGTGCAAATAACGCTTCGGCGGAGCCTTTACGCCGAGTTGAATCGGCATCAATACGAATAATGCGCGCACCGGAAAAGTGTTCAGCCAACGCCTCTTCAATACGCTGTGTACCTCTGCCCATGGGCTTCAGATCTTGGTCACGACAGTCTGGGCAATACGCTGGTGTTGGTGCTTGATAACCGCAATGATGGCATTGCAAACGAGAACGACCAGAAGCCGAACGGTGCAAAACAGTATAGGCAGTACAACGCCTGCACTGACTTACCCAGCCACATGAACTGCAATGCAATACAGGAGAATAGCCACGGCGATTAATAAACACCAATACCTGCTGCTTACGATCAAGACATTGGCGTATGGCTTTAAGCGCTTGGGGCGAGAAACCATCTTGTAATTGTGCCCGTCGCGTATCAATTAAGCTGACTGCTGGCATCTCTACAGCACGTGCTCGGTGGTGTAAATGACAAAGCTGATAACGCCCAGCTTGGGCGTGGGCCCAACTTTCTAGTGACGGAGTAGCCGAACCTAATACCACCGGTATAGTCAGCTGATGTGCTCGCCACACGGCTAAATCACGAGCCGAGTAACGCAAGCCTTCTTGCTGCTTATACGAGGTATCGTGTTCCTCATCAACAATAATTAGGCCCAGATCAGGTAAAGGCGTAAAAATAGACAAACGGGTACCCAGCAATACCTTGGCTTCACCACTGCTACACGCTAGCCACGCTTTTAAACGCTGTCCATCAGACAAGCCACTATGCAACACGGCAAGTTGATACTCACCCTTATCGTGCTGCAAACGACGGCGCAAAGCCAACTCGAATTGGGGTGTTAGATTAATTTCAGGCACCATAAATAGCACCTGCTTACCCAAGGCCAACACACGTAAAGCAGCGTCTAAATAAACCTCAGTCTTGCCACTGCCTGTCACGCCGAACAATAAAGTGGTCAGTCGCTTTTCGTGATTGGTAATGGCTTGAACAGCGGCTTGTTGTTCATCGTTTAGAAGGGGGGCTACATCAGGCTCTACTTTAGCCGGCGCACGCATTTTACGCTTAGCCAGTCGGGCTACAGGCCCACCCGCAGCCTGCTTTCCCGTATAAGCCGCTAACTTACGCAAACTACCCGGTAAAGAGGGCAAAACCACTTCGCCTAACGGGCGTTGATAATACGAAGCAGCAAACTCAGCCAATTCTAGAAACTGGGTGGATAAGGGAGCGGTATCAGCTAATACTGCTTCAATAGGCTTTACTTTATCGGCGTCAAATTGTGGCGCGATTGGGGTGGTGACTACAACGCCAATTAACTTACGCCGTCCAAATGTCACCACTACTCGGCTACCAATCTCTACTGCTTCATGATGAAAATAGTCAAACACAGCATCCAGCGGTACATCTAGCGCCACCCCTAACCAAAACGGTTGCTCGGGGCGGGGTTGCTGAGTGTTAACGAACTGGATTGGTGACTCTGCATTCATGAACAACAGGAACCATCACAAAATAGAAAAGAGTAGACAAAGGCCAGCCTGAACAAACATTTAGGCCTGTGGATAACTTTGGGGAAAAACACAGGCACAGCCAGTGGATAAATATATATAATTTACTGTGAAAATATACAGCACGCTTTGAAAACAACAAAATACGTTACAAATCAACAACTTATAAAAACAATCTAAATTGTCGCTTGAACAGTGATCCCATCTACCACTTAACAAATAACTGTGTACAACCTGCTTACTGTGTAAAGCAAAAAAGGGCCTAAGCCCCTTTGCTTACTGCATTATTTGTGCATTTTGGCGCTGTATTCGTGCACCTCATCCACCAAAATCTTCACAGCTTCAGGTGGGGTGAAACGTGAAATGCCATGGCCGAAGTTGAACACGTGACCACCCGAACCCACTACTCCAAAATCATCAATGACTCGACGCACTTCGCGACGAATAGCTTCCTCGCCACCGAACATGGTCATGGGGTCTAGATTACCCTGAAAAGCCACCGAGTCATTAACGCGTTTACGAGCTTGAGTAAGGTTAACCGTCCAGTCGACCCCTACTGCATCACTACCACATTGGACAATATCTTCTAACCACTGGCCACCACCCTTTGTAAAGACGATAACCGGAATACGTTTGCCGTTATGCTCACGAATTAAACCATCAACCACACGCTTGGTGTATTGCAGCGAGAACTCTTGGAACAAGCTGTCAGATAAGACACCGCCCCAACTGTCAAAAATCATCGCGGCTTGTGCACCAGCCTTAATTTGTTCGTTCAAATATTGAATTGTTGTATCGGCATTAATTTTCAGTATTTGATGCACAAGGTCAGGACGACTGTACATCATGCCCTTAATTAAGCGGTAATCTTGGGAGCCCTGACCTTCAACCATATAACAGCCGATGGTCCATGGGCTGCCTGCAAAGCCGATAAGCGGCACTTTGCCGTCCAACTCTTTACGAATCAATGCTACCGCATCAAAAA
>DATGRU010000047.1:0-11328 GCA_035303295.1 Paenalcaligenes sp. | reverse complement strand
CAGCCTTGTGTTCCAGCCAGTTCAATTTCCTGCTCATCCAGCCAAATCGCGTGGGCAAAACAGGAACGTTGGTCTAACAGACCGCGCTGGGCCAGCCATTCTAAAGGCCGTGCGCCGTAGGCTTTAAGGAAAATTTCAGGGTCGACCTCAGCTTCCGATACGTGAGTTTGCCATTTGCTATCAAACTCACGCGCTAGTTCAATACAGCCTTCAACCAGTTCTAGCTCGTTGTAAATCATGTTGATAGGGGAAGGCCATACGCTAACTTGTTTAGCTTGACGCGCCAACATGGCCTCGCGAATGTGCTCCAGCTCTTCTTGAATACTGCGTTTGAACAATCTATCGCTTAGGTTGTTGTCACGTGCAATAGCCGAAAAAGGGCCAAATACGCCTTGCGCAATAACACCTCGCATACCCACGTCTTCAATAGCTTGCGCTACACGGATGACGGTTTCAGCATCCGAGGGGGCGTAGTGGTTATCAATAATGGTGGTGGTGCCCGAGCTCAGTGACTCATAAGCGGCCAGCCGCACAATGGACTCGGCCTCGTCTGCATTAATTTCCGCTGCGATCGGCAGCATGAAGGAACTAAGCCACTTCCACAAGGCCATACCGTCACCCAGACCACGACCAATGCACTGGAATAAGTGATTATGCGCATCGACTAGGCCGGGAATAATCACTTGTCCACTACAGTCGATATAGCGCGTGGCGCAGTCAGCGGGAAACTCGCTGGTGCCCCCTACACCAGCGATGCGATTCCCCTTAATGGCGACGGCACCGTGTTCGATGATGCGACGTTCGTCGTCCATGGTCACCACAAGGGCATTGGCTAACACAATATCGTAAACAGACATGTTCTACCTTTAAGTTAGGTTGCAGAGGAAAGGCCAATGTTGCCTTCGCGTACGGCTTTGGGTGGAATGCCATTAAAGAACAAGTTCAAGCTAATGGCCGATAACATGGTAAGCAATACGCCACTCTTGACCAATGGGGTAAAAAACTCTGGCACAAACTGGAAAAAGTTAGGGGATACGGTTGGAATCAAGCCCACCCCTAAACTAATACCAAACACAAACATATTGTGAATGTTGTTGGTGAAGTCCACTTCTTGAATTAAGCGACCTCCCGAAGCGGCCACCATGCCAAACATGACTAAGGCTACGCCACCCAGTACGGGGTAGGGGATTAGCGCAATAAAGTAAGCCAATCTGGGAAACAACGCCAAGGCCATTAAGATAATGCCTGCGTACACACAGACGTAACGGCTGCGAATACCGGTAATGCCGATTAAGCCGATGTTCTGCGAATAGGTGGTGTAGGGGAAGGTATTGAAAATACCACCCAATGTTGCGCCCAGTGCGTCGGCACGTAAGCCCCGAGTGAAGTGATCTCGGCTTAATGGTTTATTCAAGATGATGGACAGCGAGTACAGCAGGCCAATGGCTTCGACCATGGTGATGATCACCACTAATACCATCGTTAAAATGGCACTTAACTCAAAAGTGGGAAAACCAAACTGAAAGGGTCTAACCACTTGGATCCACGGTATATGGGCCAAGCTACCCACTTGGATCATGCCAATGGCATAGGCAATAACGGTACCGACGATCAGCCCTACTAAAATACTAATATTACGTAAAAAGCCTTTTACGTATTTAGACACAAACAAGGTGGTGCCCAGAACCGCTAAGGCCACCAATATATTGCGCGGGCTACCGAAGTCTTCAGCGCCGTAGCCGCCCCCAGCCCACGTAACTGCCACACCAAATAGGCTGACCCCGAGTGCAATCAGGGTGGTACCGGTAACAACCGGAGGAAACACCCAAAGCGAGCGCACAAATAACGGGACCAGCAACATACAGATAAAGCCAGCGGCGATAATCGCGCCATACAGGCCTGGAAGGCCCAGTTCAGGTGATAGGCCAATGGCAATCATTGGGGCTACCCCAGCAAACGAGACCCCCATCATGACCGGTAAACGGATACCGATAAAGCGTCCTATCCCTAGGGCCTGAACAATAGAAATAATGCCGCAGCACAATAGGTCAGCGTTAATTAGTAACGCAATTTCTTCAGTGCTAAGTTGTAAAGCACCCCCAATAATCAGTGGGATTGTCACCGCGCCGGCATACATCACCAGTACGTGCTGCATTCCATAAATGGTGCCCGGTATGATGTCTAGTTTTTCATCGATACTTACGGCATTAGCTGGTGTTCTCATTTTGTCTCCCTTTCTTTTCTGCTTTTTTAATGCGTTTTGAAGAAGGTGCTTATTGTTGTAGTTATAGGTGTGTCTTTAGTCTCCGGTTTCGTAGAATGAAGATGGCCAATATAGCCAGTAAGCGCTGGGCGTAGCGTTGATTATTGTGTTGGCACCATTGATGGCTATCAATCCATTTAAGACTGCGTATAACCATTAGTCAAACAGATTTATTTTATAGATTGATAAATAAAAACGATAAATTGTGTCTGCTTACACAAGGGGGCTGCGGGCGCTTTTTTGTCTATTAGTGTTTTCTCTCCTTAGCCCAGATGTTGCTTCTGCTGGCCGTAGTCAAAGCTAAGAAGAAAGCGGATAGCGGGGGGGAGTGTGTTGAACTAGCAGGCACACCAAAGCCCCGGCGAACATGGTTTAAACCACTATCAGTCGGGGCTTAAAAGGGTAATGGCGTGGCGGCTAAGCCAGCCGGTTTAGTCTAACTTAGCTTGCGTTGGCTACAGGACGACATGTAGTTCCGGTTGCAGGAAGTTGGCTGTAATCAATCTTCGCTGGTTCAACTTTATTATAAGTCACCGGCGAAGGCTCAGATGCTGCGAAGGTAATGGTTAGTTTTTCGGGTAAGTCGCGACGATCTGGGTTTTCTGCACCACGTTTAACGTTGTACTCATCGGTAAACTTCCCGTAATCCCCCGGTTGAATGGTGTATTCAACGGTCTGTGAGTTCACTCCAGAGTTGGCTAGATACTTATTGGGGTCTGACCAGTCGCGACCATCCAGATTACTATAAAACTTAATGTCGATTAGTAAGGCATCACACATGGGTGTGATTTCTTCGTATTGAGTAGGCCAACCTGAACCACCTGTGGTTTCAGGGTAACGTCCCCAGTCACCTCCTTTCAATGGACAAGCACCGCCACCACCGAAAGCGGCACGGTTCGGATGGTGTACCCCAAACACAGGTAAGCCAACCGATTTCTTGCTCTCACCCGAATCTAGGTGGAAAACGGGTTGCTGCGTTACTTCGGTTTTAACGTCTACGTTTTTTGCTTTGAGGGTTTCAAAGTAGGGGCCATCAGGGCGTACATATTGGAAGTCTTGGTTATCCACGTTATCGAAAACGGCCGTTAGGAATAAGTACGGTACGCCAAAAAATGGACGCTCAAAAATATAGTATTCAGCGTTGGTTTTTTCGGTGTCGATGGATTCCCAATGGGGGTGTAGTTCGTCCTTGCCGTCTTGTCCGACGTTAATCCACGAGCGGGCATCCGGTAAATGCTTCAGTCGAAGTACGTTGGTGTAGTTCTCTTTAATATCCAGACCAGCTCGTTTGCCCAAAGGGCCAACTTGGTTTCCGCCTGCTTGTTGGAACGCAAAATTCATGGCCTGTTTACTGTATGGGAAGTCGGGACCCGACATCGTGCAGAAGTAGTTGGCCAAATCAATGGGTTCGTGGTCGTCGTACTTACCTTCGTATTTAGGATGTGTAATAGGAAGGTCGATATAGGCGAGGTGTCCTGATTCGGTTACGCGCTCATCTGGGAAGCGGTAAATCGACTCACCACCTTCAATAAAGGGTGCATAGTCATTGGCGACTGTGTCTTTATTCGCGTCAGCAAAAATATCCTCTCCTTCTTTAATACCGGTAGCGCCCGGTTTTAAGTATTCGCGGATTGTTCCTTGCTCTTGCACGCGCCAAACACCGTGCTTACCATCGCCCATCATGGTTAATACCTGTTCCGAAATACTAATAAACCGGTAGGTATAGTTTGTATGCATATACCCCATGTAGACAGGTAAATGCGGGACTTGCGAGTGGGTGGTAGTGGGTCTACCTTCGCCCATGAATACACTTTGACCATCGTCTTTAGCGATGTTTTGGTCGGCAGTGTAAAAAAACGGATCTCCTTTGGTTAGATCGGTTAAGTCAATACTGTCGGCGTATGCATTACTGATTAATAAGCTCAGTGGTAGCAATGCAAAAGCTACTTTTTTAATAGTTCTCATTTTATCTCCCCCGTTATGACTAGCGAGCTATACCGCTAACACTTCAGCCCGTTAGTTAAAAAATTAACCGGCACTGATTTTGATACCGAAGCAGGGGGTTAATCCTGCTCCGGTATCGAGCGAACCCGCGTCATATACAACAGGAGACTGGGCAAGTTCGCCCTAGTAGATTGACAGCTGACTAACGAATATTAACGTTGACCACACGCCCAACCTACCCCATAATCGTCAGATGTGAATTTGATGGTGGCTCCGTTTGGAATATAAATGACGTCGCCTTTGGTGGCATTGATGGTTTTTTCACCATCCTCAAGCGTCATGCTACCCTCAAGAATGATTTTTACGTCGTCGTAGTCGTATTCATAAACCAGCGGAGTACCCTTTTCCATGCGGAATAGTGCGCATGTCATGGGAGCTGTTTCGCTATAGGTTTCCACTACGTCTTCAAAGTAAGCAGGGATATCATCCCCCCAGGGGGCGATTTCCATGTTTTCGACGTCTTTAACAACCACCATCGCTGTTTTATTATCTTTTGCGTCGTCTTGTGCTAGCGCAGCGCCACCCCAAAAACTCATGCAAAACGCAGCGGTTGCAGTCCAAACGATTTTTTGCTTCATACGTCTTCTCCAGCTTCCTAAAAGTTAGTCAACAAGTTAACTTGTTGACCCTTCTTTGAAATAACTCAGATAGAGAGTTAAGCCAAAGTTCGTTTGTGGAGCCTTTACTATAGGGATGAAATAAAAATCACCAAACGGTGATATCCCTATATGAGAATAAATGCATATATAACTTTTTAAGGTTATATAAAGCCTTTGGTTATAAGCCTTTGCAGGGTTTACCCCGCTAACAAAAATGCATTAAAAGGCGTAATAGCAGAGCCGTAAAAAGTGTATTTATTCTGTCCGTTTCTTCGCTATGAATTGCACGACACTCGCCTTACCGGTATGCAGACGGCCCTCAATAACCTCACGTTCTATTTCGTGGCATAGCAGTATGTCGAAATTCGAGAACTCGTGTGCTAAGGCCTGTGGGGTTAGTAGTAGGTCTACATCTTTAGGGCCGCCCGTGGCGTAGTGCAGTTGCGCTTGGCTATAGGCTTCTAGCAAGAATAGGCCGCCGGGTTGAATGGCTTGTTGTAATTCCGCATGCAGGCGTTGACGGTAGCGGCTGGGCAAATGCGCAAAAATCGACACGACTGCACCAAATGCATTTGTTGGGGGTTGGTAGGTATACAGGTCAACAACTTCGGTTTGGATACTTACCCCGTTTGCACTAGCCAATTTTTGTGCTTTGGCTAAGCCTACAGCAGAGCTGTCTACACCTAAAACATCGTGACCTAAAGACGCTAAAAACACAGCGTTTCGGCCTTCGCCTTCTGCCAAACTTAAAATCGGGCCAGACAGTAAGTTGGCATGTTCTCTTAAGAAATCGTTAGGTTCAGTGCCATACACAAACTCATCGCTGGCATAACGTTCGTCCCACATGCTGTACCTCGGAAAGGGATAATTATTGTTGGGTTGCACACTAACAATAGTTGGTGTGTACAAAGAAGTGTGGCTGCTAATACAGTAGATGTTTACTGTTTAGTTTGTACAGCAACTCGTCGATTCCACGGCATTTTTGCAAGTAGTCGCGCTAAACCACAGAAGCCGGTGATGCCTGCAAAAAATAAGCCCGTTCCGATGAGGCCTGATAACACGAAGAAGGCAGGTGTGCTTACAAAGCCTAGTACGGTGGCCAACATAATTAATAAGCCTGCGGCAATTTGCACCTGCCGTTGTAAGGGCAGAGGCTGGGATAAGTCTCGCACGACGGGTAGTCCCGCTTTTTTCCATGCATTAAGGCCACCTTCAAGTACGTAGGCCTCGCCTTTGTTTACACTGGTTTTTAGTGTTTGTGCGTCGAGTTGTGTGCGATGCCCAGAACGACAATAAAAAATAATGGCCCTCGCATTTGACAGGGGGTAGGCACCCGTGACGAGTTGGTCTGTGGGCATATGGCGAGCCTGAGCGATGTGTTCGCGTAGGTAGTCACTCTGCGGGCGAATGTCGATAAGCAAAGCGCCTTCTTCTAGTAGTAAGGTGACAGCTTGAGGGGACAGCGATTTTAAAGACATGATTGGATTCCTGAACACAATAGAGTGAAGAATACTTTTCTACCTACGATCCAAGGGGGGGCTGCTATGGATAAAGCGGCTGATGGTTTCTTGAAGCAGGCAGTAAACAATATGCCTATAATATTAGATATGACTAATTTAGTAAAACCTAATAAATGATTTGTGTTTTAGAGGCTGTGTCATAGAGAACTCTACAGTGTGCGTTTAGCTCATGGGCGATATAGGTATGTTCCGCACATTTAGGCTTCATCGCCCCGTTTCTGCAAGTACTCTGCCACCTCATCTTCCACGCCCAGCGCCCACCAGTAAGGTTTAAAGCTTTGTTCCACACAATCAGCCACCAGCCCTACAAAATCTGCGTAATCGCCTGTGCAGTGGGCTTTGTCTAGGGCTTCGTAATAGGCCAAGCGTTGTTCTACCGTGATGACCGTCGCGGGGAAGCCCGCTTTCATTAGCTCTAAGTTCATTAACAAGCGAGCGGTACGTCCGTTGCCATCAACAAAAGGGTGAATTTTGACGAATTCGCCATGAGCACGTGCAGCCCTTTCTATAGGGTGCAACCGTTGTGCTTCAGTGTTGTGCCAATGAATAAAGTGCTGCATTTGCTCCGGAACGTGTGGCGCTTCCGGTGGGCGATGTTCTGCACCAGAAATCAGCACGTTAACGCTGCGGTATTGTCCGGCGTTGTCTGCATCGATGTTTTTTAACACGAGCTGATGCAAGGATTTGATCGTCCATTCGTCAAGGGGCTGTTGCTGCTTGACCAACTCTTCGACTAATAAAATGGCGTCGCGGTGATTGATGGCTTCAAAGTGCTCACGCAGGGTTTTACCGCCAATGGTAATGCCCTCTAACGCTACTTTAGTTTCTTTAAGCGTGAGCGTGTTTCCCTCGATCGCGTTGCTATGGTAGGTCCATTGCAAAACTAGGTTTTGGTGCAGATTGCTGACGACCTGTTTATCTAAGGGACGGTAGCTATCTAGCTTTGTCTTTAGGGCATCAAGTTTGTTTAGTTTGGTAGCCATTATTCTAGGATCGTCTCTTTTTAATCTGACCATTTTCCCGACGTCAGCAAGATGGGTTGAAGGCAGGATGCGCAGCAAAGGGGGGGTAACTGCCAAGGATGGGCGTCGTTGCTTAGACTCATTTTAAGTGAGAGTCGTCATCCATGGGTGAGTTGCCTAGGCAAGAGCCCCGTACCTCCTTTAACGCTCGACCCTGATTTTTATAGCTTGTGTATTGATTAGCGCTTCCAAACGCAAAAAGCCCAGTCCGAAGACTGGGCTTTTTTAATTCTGGTGGCCTTGGGCGGAATCGAACCACCGACACAAGGATTTTCAATCCTCTGCTCTACCGACTGAGCTACAAGGCCAACGAAAGAAGGACTATAACATATAATTTACGTTTGTCGACACCTAACAACAAAATATTTTCGCTTTAGTCATTTTCGACCTGATTACCCATAGGATGGGCACTGCGATTTCTGTTATTGGCGAGCGGCGATTATAATCACAACTGTATAAATTTTCCATAGATGAGTTTTAGGTCACCTTTGACCCGTCAAGGTGTTACCGTTTGTTCCCTTTGGAGTGCGTAATTATCACAAAGAAGTGCTAGAGGGCGAATCAGCGAATTATGTCAGTCGATGTTTTAACGTTTGGTCTTAATCATGTCTCGGCGCCGGTTTCTGTGCGCGAGCGTGTCACCTTTCCGATGGACGTTGTGCGTCCAGCGCTGGAAGGGCTGCGCTCGGCCTTTGGAAGCAATGTGCGCGAAGCTGCGATTCTCTCCACCTGTAATCGAACTGAAATTTACTGTGCTGCCGAACCGCATGTGATTGAACGCCTACCCGAGTGGATGGCTGATTTCAACAGTCTGAAATCAGGCGACCTTACGCCTCATCTGTATCGCTATCAGCAAAACGAAGCCGTGCGTCACGCGTTTCGGGTAGCCAGCGGCCTCGATTCCATGGTGCTGGGCGAGCCCCAAATATTGGGGCAAATGAAAGATGCCATGCGTGCGGCTGAACAGGCTGGCGCCTTAGGTACCTTGCTGCATCAATTATTCCAACGTACGTTTTCCGTTGCTAAAGAAGTGCGCTCACATACGGCGATTGGCGCGCATTCGGTCTCCATGGCGGCGGCTGCAGTGCGCTTGGCCGAGCGTGTGTTTGGTGATTTATCCAGTGCCAACGTGTTATTTATTGGTGCAGGCGAAATGATTGAGCTCTGTGCTACGCACTTCGCCGCGGTGAATCCTAAAACGCTTTGTGTGGCGAACCGTAGTATCGAACGGGCCGAGTTGTTAGCCAACCGGTTTAAAGCGCAAACCATGCGCTTATCCGATTTGCCTGATCGCATCGAGCAATTCGATGTCATCGTTTCCTGTACGGCCAGCTCCTTGCCCATCCTGGGTCTCGGGATGGTAGAACGAGCTGTACAAGCACGGCGTCACCGTCCCGTGGTGATGGTCGACTTAGCCGTGCCACGTGATATCGAGCCTGAAATTGCCCGCCTATCCGATGTGTATTTGTACTCAGTCGACGATTTAGGTCGAGTCGTACAACGCGGTACCGACGCCCGTAAAGCGGCCGTAGTACAGGCCGAAGCCATTATCGACACGCAAGTGCAAAATTTCATTCATTGGTTGTCCACGCGTGAAATCGTTCCCACCTTAGTGGGTGTACAAGAAAATGCCGAGCAGGTTAGCCAAATCGAGCTTGAGCGTGCCAAACGCTTGCTAGCCCGTGGTGAAAACCCCGAAGAGGTTTTGCAGTGGTTGGCAACCAGCCTTACTCAAAAATACTTGCACGGCCCGCTTACCGAGCTGAATCGCAGTGAAGGTGAACAGCGCGACCAGCTGCTAGAACTGCTGCCTAATCTGCTGCCCACCACCTCGCGTCGTCGTTAGCGACGCTGTCCGCCTCGTGTCTGGCTGCGCACTATCCGCTGCAGCGCCTTTTTTCTTTGCCCATACACCACACATTTTATGAAAGACTCTATGCGTGATCGGTTAGAGCGTCTGGCTCACCGACTTATCGAACTGGATGCCATGCTGTCCGAACCGGATATTGCTTCGGATATGGATAGCTTTAGAAAATTCTCGCGTGAGCGTGCTGAAATTGATCCGGTGGTGCAGGCGTTTAATCAGTACACAGCCACCGAGGGCGATATGGAAACTGCCCAAGAGATGATGAAAGACGCCGAGCTGCGCGAGATGGGCGAAGAGGAATACCGCATCGCTAAAGATCGTCTAGAGGTTTTAGAAGACGAGTTGCAAGTACTGTTGTTGCCTAAAGACCCCGATGACGGGCGTAGTGTCTATTTGGAAATTCGTGCGGGGGCGGGCGGTGACGAAAGTGCTATTTTTACAGGCGATTTGTTGCGTATGTACACGCGCTATGCCGAGCAACAGGGCTGGCGTGTAGAAATGATCTCTACTAGCGACTCCGAGATGGGGGGCTACAAAGAAGTCATTGCTCGTATCGAGGGCGATGGTGTGTACGGTAAGTTGAAGTTCGAGTCTGGCACGCATCGTGTACAACGGGTTCCTGAAACCGAAGCGCAAGGGCGGGTACACACCTCCACATCCACCGTGGCCATCATGCCCGAGGCCGATGAGGCCAGTGAAATTGTCATTAACCCGGCCGACTTACGTATTGATACCTTCCGCGCCAGCGGTGCAGGGGGGCAGCACGTTAACAAAACCGATTCGGCGGTACGTATTACCCACTTACCCACAGGCTTGGTGGTAGAGTGCCAAGACGATCGATCACAGCATCGTAACCGTGATAAAGCCATGCAAGTGCTTGCTGCTCGCCTTAAAGACCAGCAGATACGCGAGCGCCAAGAGCAAGAGGCCGATCAGCGTCGCAGTTTAGTGGGTACAGGCGATCGCTCTGAGCGTATCCGTACCTATAACTACCCCCAAGGTCGTATCACTGATCACCGTATTAATTTAACGCTGTATAAGCTGAACTACGTGATGGATGGCGACCTTGACGAGTTAATTAACACCTTGTTGTCCGAGCATCAGGCAGAACAGTTGGCGGCGTTAGCCGAAGGTTAATGAACACATTAAGGCAGCTGCAGCGCGCCTCGTTATTGCCGCGCCTTGAACAAGCTATGCTGTGGGAGTATGTGTTGGGGGTAAGTCGAGCTTGGCTTATTGCTCACGACACCGACACATTGCCAGACGTTGCTGTGCAACGTTATCAGCAGCTTGAGCAACGCCGCTTGCAAGGTGAGCCCATGGCTTACCTTATTGGCTGGCGTGAGTTCATGGGGCACCGTTTTAGCGTTAGCCCAGCGGTATTAATTCCACGTCCTGATACCGAAGTGTTGGTTGAACAGGCGCTACACGTTATTGCGGGGTTACAGCAGCCACGAGTGCTAGATTTAGGTACGGGTAGTGGGGCAATTGCGATCTCTATCGCGTTGGCGCGTCCGGATGCGGTGGTTGTGGCCTCAGATTTTAGTATTGAGGCTATTACCTTGGCACAAAAAAACGCCCACGATCTTTGTGGGAAAGTCGAATTTTTAACGGGTAGTTGGTACGATGTATTGGATGGTCACGCCCCGTTTGATTTAATCGTATCTAACCCCCCTTATATTGCTCATAATGATCCCCATCTACAACAAGGGGATGTACGTTTCGAGCCTAAACAGGCCTTAACCGATGGAGCAAGCGGATTGGCAGACCTCCAAACGATTATTAGTGGTGCGACAACGCATTTGCGACCTGCTGGACAGCTTTGGGTTGAGCATGGCTGGGATCAGGCGGAGCAGGTTAGGTCAATGTTGCATCACGCTGGCTATTCCGCCGTCAGCAGCAAACAGGATCTGGCCGGTATCGAACGGATATCGGGCGGAACACGTTAATTTTTTCTATAGTTGGAACAATCATGAGTGATGTACAAAACTTTATCCGTGAAACCGTAACCGAGAACCCTGTCGTGTTGTTCATGAAAGGTACCGCACAGGCA
>DATGRU010000046.1:0-3124 GCA_035303295.1 Paenalcaligenes sp. | reverse complement strand
AAGCCGTTATTGGTTTCCCTACGGTTACCGACTCCTTTGCAATTTTGCGTTTAGTGCCGTGGGAAGAGCGGAGCCGGTCGCAGCAAGAGATAGCACGTGAGCTGCAGCCGCAATTCAGCGACTTACCAGGCGTTAGGGCCTTCCCCACGAACCCGCCTTCCTTCGGGCAGCGGGCTACCTCTAAGCCGGTTGAGTTCGTCATTATGAGTCAGGCGCCTTACCCTGAGCTGGCGGAGATCGTGAAGCGATTTACCGATGCCTTGGCCGATTATCCAGGGCTGCAAAACGTCGACACCGATCTGCGTTTAAATACTCCCGAGCTACGGGTTAACTTAGATCGTGAAAAATTATCCGATAGTGGGGTGGATGTGGATACGGTGGGGCGCACACTCGAGAGTTTAATCGGGGGCCGCCAAGTAACCCGTTTCGAAACGGATGGTGAACAGTACGATGTGATCGTACAAATTGAAAAACAAGAGCGCTCACAGCCAGACGATATTCTTGATATTTATGTGCGGGCTGAAGGCGGTGAGATGGTACCGCTATCTAGCTTCCTGTCGATTGAAGAAACGGTCTCTCCGCAGTCATTGAACCACTTTAACCGTCTGCGGGCGGTCATTGTTCAGGCTTCGGTCGCACCGGGTTACGCCTTGGGTGAAGTCTTAGCGCATATGGACACTGTTGCGCAAGATACCTTGCCCAGTTCAGTGCAGCTAGACCTAGATGGTCAGTCCCGAGAATTCCGCGACTCGTCGGGCAGTATGTATTTTATTTTTGTGATGTCCTTGGTGTTCATCTACTTGGTTCTTGCTGCACAGTTTGAGAGTTGGCGTAATCCGTTGATCATTATGCTGTCAGTACCCTTATCCATGACGGGGGCCTTATTTGCGTTGTGGTCAAGTGGTGGCACGCTGTCTATTTACAGTCAGATCGGGCTTATTACCTTGGTAGGGCTGATTACCAAGCATGGTATTTTGATTGTCGAGTTTGCAACGCAATTACGGGCGCAGGGCGCTGGGGTGTATGCCGCAGTGGTGCGCGCTTCCGAGCTGCGTTTGCGTCCTATATTGATGACCACGGGGGCGATGGTATTAGGGGTGTTCCCGCTGGCCTTTGCAACCGGGGCAGGTGCTGAAAGCCGTCATCAAATTGGTTGGGTATTGGTGGGGGGGTTAACCTTTGGTACCTTGTTAACCTTGTTTGTGGTGCCCGTTGCGTATACCTTTATTGCTGCGCGGGCGCGTTTACGGCGCTAGCCTAAACTAGGCAGCGTTAGTCTTTATTTAGAATTTTTGGGTAGTGTTATGCGGCAAATTGTGTTTGATACGGAAACCACAGGTCTAGACCCGGCAGAAGGCCATCGTTTGGTGGAGCTGGCGGGGGTTGAGGTCATCAATCGTAATTTAACAGGCCGTCACCTGCACCTGTATGTGAACCCCGGGCGTGATAGTGACCCCGAGGCTTTAGCGGTTCACGGCTTATCTACCGAGTTCTTATCTGACTATCCCCCGTTTGAGGACATCGCCGAACAAGTTGTGGAGTTCGTTCAAGGGGCGGAAGTCATTATTCATAATGCACCCTTTGATTTACGCTTTATGGATGCTGAGTTCGCGCGCTGCGGCTTAAATAACTTTAGTAGTTATTGTGGAAAGGTTACCGACTCGCTCGTGTATGCACGAGAGTTGCATCCGGGTAAACGGAATAATTTGGACGCCTTATGTGAGCGTTATGGCATCTCTAACGCCCACCGTACCTTGCACGGCGCGTTGCTTGACTCGGAATTATTGGCTGATGTGTGGTTAGCCATGACACGTGGGCAAGAAAGCCTACTCATGTCTGCCGCTACAGACGATGGTGACGACGGTGTAGAAAACGCTGCAGCCCATTTGCAGCGTTTTGATGCCAGTCGTTTACCGGTTTTGCGTGCTTCCGAAGCGGAGTTAGAAGCGCATCAAGCCTATTTGGATGCGCTGGAAAAAAGTAATAAGCAGCCACCTTTGTGGCGTAGTTTATCTGCTTAATGGCTGCTTTGCTTGGTGTAGGCTAACACCACAATTCCAGCAACAACTGTCACCCCGCCCACTATTTGAATTGGGGTTAAGGCTTGCCCTAATATGATCCAGCCTAAGGCCAGCGAGGCAATCGGCTCGATATTCATGGCTGGGGCATTCTGCGACATATCCAGACGTGGTGCCAAAATAAATAATAAGGTAAAGGCACCCGCATACAGCACACTTAAAATACTTAACGATAGCCAGCCCACGATACTAGAGGGTAAGGCCATACCATTGGCGATCATGCCCACTTCACCGGCTAACCATGCACATATAAACACCACGATCATGGTGTATAAGCTGCGAACGGTGCCATTAATCGTGGGGGTTTTATGCTCCATCACCCATAAGCCGACCGCAAAAGATACCGAAGCCAGTAAGGCAAAGCCAATACCTGCTAACCATTGCTGTATATCGCCAGCAGGTTCATTTAATCGGCTAGGAATATCAAGAGCTAACAGTAGACCGATGATAATCGCACCCATAATTAGGCTGACACGCAACGCAGGCCGGCGCCCGCCCAAGGCCCACGTAATAAGGGCCAACCATACTGGAAAGGTGTTGACCACCAGTAAAGCGATACCCACGGGAATACGCGACACCGCCGAGTAAATACTGATACTTTGGCTGGCGATCAGTAACCCTAATAACAATTGCCAGCCAATTTGGTTCTTAGCTAGACCGATACTTTGCCGGCGCATCACAATGGCAATGGCGAGTACCATGGCGGTGATGGCAGAGCGAAATAAGACCGCCGTCAGTAAACCCGTATTGTGATCAAAGGAGATACGTGCGGAAATGTGGGCACTGGCAAAACAGGTTCCAACTGTAAGTAGGACCAGAATAGAAATGTGTCGCGGAAACGATGCCGGACGTAGGGACTTTAGCATTCAATATGATGTAGACGGATGTGATAGCGACGTTTTTGACGGTCGCCAGCAGCGTACATTGGGCTGTCTTCGGGGACAGGAATAGTGTTGACGTAGGTAGCGCCCAGCTTTTCGCAGGTGCGCCGTGAGGCATGATTATCGGGATTACAAGTAATCCATAGATCTTTCATGCCGTTAAGT
>DATGRU010000045.1:0-7037 GCA_035303295.1 Paenalcaligenes sp. | reverse complement strand
TATATAAGACTGAAACGTGCTGTAGAATCGTCTCGTTTCGTGTTCATCTGTTTTCTATTCTGAAGCATTACTGGAGCATCATGGCCTATCAGCATATTAAGGTCCCTACTCAGGGGCAGAAAATCACGGTTAATGCCGATTTCTCTTTAAACGTACCGGATCAGCCTATCGTCCCTTACATTGAAGGTGATGGCACTGGCGTGGATATTTCTCCCGTCATGATCAAAGTGGTCGACGCAGCGGTTAAAAAAGCCTACGAAGGTAAACGTCAAATTCACTGGATGGAAGTGTATGCCGGTGAAAAATCCACTCAGGTTTATGGCCCCGATGTTTGGCTGCCCGAAGAAACCTTGGATGCCGTTAAAGATTACGTGGTCTCCATCAAAGGCCCGCTGACCACACCCGTAGGCGGTGGTATTCGTTCTTTGAACGTAGCCCTGCGTCAGCAACTCGACCTCTACGTATGTTTGCGTCCTGTGCGCTACTTCAACGGTGTGCCTTCGCCTGTACGCGAGCCTGAAAAAACCGACATGGTTATCTTCCGCGAAAACTCTGAAGATATTTATGCCGGTATCGAGTTCGAAGCCGAATCCGCTGAAGCCAAGAAATTGGTTGCGTTCTTGCAGAACGAATTAGGCGTTAACAAGATTCGCTTCCCAGAAACATCCGGTTTGGGTGTTAAGCCTGTATCACGCGAAGGTACACAGCGTTTGGTGCGTAAAGCCATTCAGTACGCAATCGATAACGATCGTCCTTCCGTTACCTTGGTACACAAAGGCAACATCATGAAGTTCACCGAAGGTGGCTTCCGTGATTGGGGTTACGAGCTGGCACAAAAAGAGTTCGGTGCTGAGCTTATCGATGGCGGCCCATGGTGCAAATTCAAGAATCCTAAAACAGGTAAAGAAATTACCATTAAGGATTCCATCGCCGACGCCTTCTTGCAGCAAATTCTGTTGCGTCCTGCCGAGTACGACGTTATTGCTACATTGAACCTGAACGGCGACTACGTTTCCGACGCCTTGGCTGCACAGGTTGGTGGTATTGGTATTGCTCCGGGTGCGAACTTGTCCGACTCCGTCGCCATGTTCGAAGCCACCCACGGTACTGCACCGAAGTACGCTGGTAAAGACTACGTGAACCCCGGTTCCTTGATCTTGTCAGCCGAAATGATGCTGCGTCACATGGGTTGGACCGAAGCAGCCGACCTCATCATCGCCAGCATGGAAAAAGCCATTCAGTCGAAGAAAGTTACGTACGACTTTGCTCGTCTGTTGGAAGGTGCAACGCAAGTATCGTGCTCCGGTTTTGGCGACGTGATGATCGAAAACATGTAAATGTAGCCGATCCGCGTTAGCTAAAAACGTAAAACCCGCATGGCCATTTCATTGGCGATGCGGGTTTTTTGTGTCTGCCAGCGACGCGTCCTTAACCCAACAACGCTCCACCTGCCCAAAATACCGCATACAAGATCACACTGAAATACACCACAGTTAAGACAGTGCCCAGATAACCTATTAGCACGAACACGCCATCGCGCTGGATCATACCGATGGCTAAAAACAAGATGCCGATGGCGGGTGCGGTGTTCGAGAAAGGGATCAAGCCAAAGGGTGCCATTAATAAAACGCCGCCAAAGACCAGCACGCAGCCATTAATGAAGGTCATGCGACCGCTAGACATAACTAAAGCGCGGGGGCGAACCCAAGCATCCAGACGTGACACAATTTTCATGCCTTTACGTAATGCAGGTAAAAGCTTTTTGGTGTCTAGCTGGCGGTCAAGAATTTTATTGGGCAACCAGGGCATGCGGTTTAGAGTGATGGCCACAGATAGCAACACAATGGCCGCGCCGAATACGGTGGAAACGCCGGGTATGGAAACGGGAATCAAAAACGGCAGAGTGGCAAGTGCGCATAATAATAAAAGCCCCTGCTCACCGATTGCAGCCATCAGTTCGCGTAAGGTCACGGTTTCGCCCTGAATACTGTCGATGGTACGAGTTAGCGTGACGCTAAGAGAATCGGTGGTGTCGTTAAATTGCATTGAGTTTGCCTTATCCCGAATGCCCGGGTGTATTGTCATTAATTTTGTGGATAAGCGGTGTTTGCCGTCCAACAGTCTATTTTACCCTGTGATTGCATACGTGATAGCCGTAGGGGTGATGCGAAGCTTTTGCGTCTGTATCCACAGGTGTCAACGCAAAATCCAATAGAGCTTTCGCAACAGATGGCACACCAAGGTGGCGAGTGTCATCGTGGCGGCACAATTGGTCGTTAGCATAGCGTATTACGATGTCTAGCCTCGGATGAATAGTCACATGAGTGTATCAACCCAAACCAGTCAGTCAGAAAGAGCCTTTGGCTCGATCTTTCTGATCTTCTTGCGTTTGGGGCTGACCTCATTTGGTGGGCCTGTGGCGCATTTGGCTTACTTTCGAAACGAATTTGTCGAGCGTCGCCATTGGCTTAGCGAACGTAGTTATGCTGACTTGGTCTCGCTGTGCCAGTGTTTGCCGGGCCCAGCCAGTAGTCAGGTGGGGATGGCGCTTGGGCTGCAGCAAGCAGGCTATAGGGGAGCGTTAGCGGCGTGGTTAGGTTTCACTCTACCATCGGCTCTGCTGTTAATTCTGTTTGCGCTGGGTATCACGCATTACGGGGATGGTATGTCAGCTGGCTTGCTGCAAGGCTTAAAAGCGGCCGCCGTAGCCGTCGTGATACAAGCGGTGTGGGCCATGGCGCGTACGCACTGTGTGGGACTAACGCGCTTTGCCATGATGGTGCTGGCCACCTGTGGTGTGCTGGCTGTGCCGACTCCGGCTGGTCAGGCGGGGGTGTTGATACTGGCTGCAATCGTGGGCCTGTACTTTTGTAAGCCCAAGCACTTAGAGAGCACAGCCAAAGACGCTATACCTGTTACGCTTCGCCGACGTACAGGGGTGTTCTGGCTGGCTGTGTTTTTTGTGTTGTTGTTTGGTTTGCCCTTAGCGGTCTTGCTAATTAATCATCAGGCATTACTTATTGTTGATGCCTTTTACCGTTCCGGTGCGTTGGTATTCGGTGGGGGCCATGTGGTGTTGCCCCTTTTGCAAGCCGAAGTGGTCACTACCGGATGGGTAAATGAAGACCAGTTTTTGGCTGGCTATGGGGTGGCTCAGGCCGTACCAGGTCCATTGTTTTCTTTTGCGGCTTTTTTGGGAGCCGCATCGTCGCTGCCCCCGTCGGGATGGGTAGGTGGAGTCATCGCGCTATTTGCCATCTTTACTCCATCCTTTTTATTAGTGGCTGGGGTGTTGCCGTTTTGGGAGTCGCTACGTCATCACGTGCGTATGCGAGCTGCCTTAAACGGGGTTAATGCTGCAGTGGTGGGGTTATTGTTGGCTGCGCTTTACGATCCAATTTGGACAAGTGCGATTCGCGCTCCAGCCGATTTTGTCTTGGTTTTCTTGGCGTGGGTGGGCTTGGTTTTAGCGCGTCTTCCCGCGTGGCTGGTTGTCTTACTAAGCGGTTTGATGGGATGGGCAGCTGATTATTTTGCCTTATTGCTTGTCTTGTGAGCTTAACCCCACAGCTAGTTGTCATTTAGGGTTTTCCCCTAGCTTATGTTTAGGGTTTACCCTATAATAGAAACATCAACGGTAATTCTCTTGGGGGGATTTAAAATGTCGAACGAATACATCAGCTTAGCTTCAGTCGGTAACGTACCTAGCGCTCGTGCTGCACAGTCCAGTGGATTGGGTATCTACGCTAAAAAACTGGTTAAAGGCTTAAAAGCTGCTATCCGTAAAATTGACAACGTTGCCCAAGAATACTTTCATGCTGCAGCCGAAGCGCGTAGTCGCAAACCTGCTGTAGTATGCGTCTGCGATCAGCAGCGTTCTTACTAAGAACCTTTTAAAGAGTGTGGGAAGTGTTTGTTAACTTCCTGTGGTAGTTAATTCGTTGAAAT
The DNA here is from genome assembly GCA_035303295.1 of Paenalcaligenes sp. Lineage (GTDB taxonomy): Bacteria > Pseudomonadota > Gammaproteobacteria > Burkholderiales > Burkholderiaceae_B > Paenalcaligenes. Next base: position 3,089 of record DATGRU010000045.1, on the reverse strand, counting down.
AGGTTCGGTCGTTCTGATCGTCGTATAAGTTATGTGGCAATGTAATGTCTAGCGAGGCACCTTAGTCGCCTCGCTTTTTATTGCCTGTTTTTCGGTGGTTCCCCCTGCTGTCGAAAAGTAGAACTACATTGCCATAAAAAACACCCCACAAATCGATGTGATTTGTGGGGTGTTTTACGTTCTACGCATACGGCGTTATTTATCTAGTCGTTATCAGCGCCACGATAACGTTTATAGGGCAGTACGTTCCATGTTCTGGCTTTTAGGTCGTCACCAGAAATGACCGAGGGGATCTCGGAAAGCATTAAACGTGCTGCGTGTAGCTCACGCTCGACTTCGGCCCTATCTTGATACATGAACTCATCCGAGGCTTGCTCAGGAGCTTGGCTTAGTTTTTCTTCCAAGTCACTGATGATGCGTTCTTGTTGCGCACGTACCGTGTCGCGAGCCTGATCTACCCATGCTGGTTGCAGGTTACGGTTGTGATCACCCAGATAGGTGTACTCTTTATACACACCCTCGTACACATCACCAGCATGCGAGCGCGCATCTTGGCTGGCAATTTCTAGGTCGCGTACGGTTAACTCGCTGTCTTCCAGTTCTTTAACACGTGGCTGTCCGCCCAAACGGGTGTACTTGGTGTAGAAGGGGAACATGCTTTTAATGACTTTAGCAATGGGCAGTGTGCCTTCGTTGTTCTCGTCTACGCCTTTGGGCTGCACACCTTGAATAGCAGAAATAGCGGATTCGGGGCGTACCACTTCTTTAGGCGGCATAATGCCATGACGCAGCATTTCACGAATACCGGTACCCGAAATGTTCAAGCGATAGCGTTCATCGTGCGAGCAAGTTTGTGTACTGGCATGGCTAGCGCAACGGGTGCAGTAAAACACCTCGTGGAACAGACGCACATCAATACCCAACTCGTCGGGTGTGAACTGATCAAAAATGCTGTGGCTGGCGTATTTATCGTAGTAGCTACCAATACCGGCGTGGTCACGACCAATTAGGGCATGGGTACACCCGTAGTTTTTCATGATCAGCGCATGCAGTACGGTTTCACGTGGGCCTGCAAAAATGTAGGTAACGCGTAATGGCGACAAAATCGCACGATCGCCGGGGTAGTAGCTTTCAAGTACGTTACGGTAGGCCAACATGCGGTACTCGTGACGTACGTATTCGCGCTTGGCCATTTCTACCAAGGGCTGCAGGAACAAACCATCGACTTCTTCCAGCGCATTACGGTGAATATGCTCATGGCCGCGGTGCAGTGGGTTAGCACCCGTGATAAAACCGGCCACCGAGCGGAATTTTTTCTCTTCGTAAAATAGGCGCCATGTATCTTTAGGTTCGCGACGTAGCTTTTCAAAGGGACCCCAGTCTACGCGTTGCAATAAATGCAGCGTACCGCCTAATGACACATCACCCATGCGACGATAAATCGAATCCACGCCAGGGTGGTTACGATCGGTGGTGCCAAACAGTTGCTGCGCGCGCTGGCCCTTGTCGTAATCGAACATGTCTTCGATCGTCAGGATGGCTACGGGCTCGTTACGACTGTCAGTTAGCGCCACGTCATCGCCAACAGATAGGCCTTTAATGATCTCGCTATTGCGATCGCCAATGGGGGCGAAGCTGAGCGGCACTGGCCAGACTGTGCCATTGGCTAAACGACCGTCTTTTAGTACTGATTTGTAGTCGGCTTCGTTCATAAAGCCTTTGTTCGGTGACAGTACACCCGTGGCAATCATTTCAATGGTAATAACCGCTTCCAAGTCGACGCGAATGCTCGGTAGTGAACGGGCGCGTTCAATTTCGTCGGCCACTAAATGCGCGGGTACAACTTGGTTCACCAACGTTCCACCGTGTGGTTTTTGTGGATATTGGTCAAAGTTGAGCGTTTCTTGCTCTGTGGTGATGGTTGGGTGCTCCATGATTCCTCCAGTAATTAACCCTTGATGACATGCTATGTCGGGTATCTTTTTTAGCGTTTGCAGTTCTAGAAACTATTCTAAGACTGAAAGGTTGCTATCGTATTGACTAAAATTAAAAGCAAATAAATGCAGTGTTCATGGGCGGTGGCTCCTTAAAGTTGGTATTTAAATCGCAGTAGTTCTTGTAATTGTGCGGCTTGTCGCAATGAGGCGTACAAAATACGTCGCTCTAGCGAATTCAGTGTTTGTGGATCCAGTTTATTGCTTAAACGCTGTTTCTGCCGAGCTTGCCGTACATGTAGCGTTAAACGTAGGCGCTGCAAAAACGAATAGGCATCTTTTAGCGCTTGGGCTTCACGTGAACCAATCACTCCTTTATGGCTTAAGGCAGATAAGCGATACAGGGTTGAGGCCTGACTAACACCATAGGCTAGCGCTAACACTCGCACGGCGTCTACAAAGGCGCTAAGGGCTTGAGTTTTTAGGTCGATGCTACGCTGAGCTAGCCCCAACATATTGCGTACCCGTTTGAATGCAGACATAACAGGTAGACGATACTGCAGTGCATTGGTTGCTAGCATGCGTTGAAACTGCGGGTTGTCTGCGGCACGTTGCTGCATGAAGTTGCTTAACGTCGGCAGCGTAGGATGCTTGCCCCAAAGAGGGCGTATATCAAAAAAAATACTGGCTTGAAGCAGGTGTTCGGCGTCGGGCGTTTGAATAATACGGGCGAATTTCTGTTTCCATTCGGCCAGTGACAAACATAACTCGGGGTTACTCGCCATAATGTTGCCGGTACACAGGCTTAGCCCACAACGGTCCAAGGCTTCATTAATTTCCTGTGCGATGGGTAGCAGCTGTTGGCGATAAGATTCTGTTTGCTCAGCATCAGGCGGGAAAAACACAATGCCATTATCCTGATCGGTAAACAGGGTTTGTTCCAGTCTTCCTTCACTGCCAAAACTTAACCAGCAAAAGGCCAGTGCTGGATTACCATGCTGTGCAAGCACAAGTTCGATCACGCGCGTGGTGGTGTGATCGTTAAGTTGCGAGATCAGTCCCGTTACATGCGGAGCCAGTGCACCGTATGTCAGCATATGGTTTACCAATGAGGGGATATCTTTCCGAATCGAAATCAACTCATCCACATTGTTA
>DATGRU010000044.1:0-8621 GCA_035303295.1 Paenalcaligenes sp. | reverse complement strand
GAAGTCTTGAAGGTGGCGCATCACTGGATTAATTATGCCTTTATTGCCGTGATTGTAGGGCACGTGATTGCCGCCCTAAAACACCAATTTATCGATAAAGATCAAGTATTTAAACGAATCTCCTTAGCACCAAACAAGGATTAATCATGAAGCAAAAAATTCTAGCCTCTTTATTATTAAGTAGTTTGCCTTTTTTAAGTGTTGCCGCCACGTACGATGCGTTTGTGAACGAAGACAGTCAAGTGAACTTCACCTACCAACAAATGGGTGTTTCGTTAGACGGAACATTTGAGGAGTTCGATGGTAGCTTGAGCTTTGACACTGACAACCCGGAAGCTGCCACAGCCAGCGTCACCATTCCTCTGGCATCTGTCGATACGGGTACCAGCGAAGGTAACGACGAGGTGGCCGGTAAAAGCTGGTTTAACGTAGCTGAGTTTCCAAGCGCTTCCTTTGAAAGCACACAAGTTAAAGCCTTAGATAATGGCCAGTTTCAGGTTAGTGGAACCTTAAGCATTAAAGGTAACTCTAAAGACATTGAATTTCCGGCAACGTTCCACGAAGACGGTAATCAAGGAACCTTTGCTGGCGAGTTCACGATTAATCGCGGTGATTTCTCTATTGGTGAAGGTATGTGGTCAAAATACGATATCGTTGCTAACGAAGTCACCATTCGCTTTTCCCTTGTCGCTCAATCTAACTAACGATTAACATTCTATCCATCAGGAGTTTTTATTCTCATGTTGAAAAAAATTGCTCGCGTATCCACTTCCGTTGCTGTTGCTGCCTTGTTTAGCTCTGCTGCACTCGCTGCCCCAGTTACCTACAATATCGATAGCTCACATACATTTCCGCGCTTTTCCTACGACCACATGGGCCTAAGCACCCAATTAAGTCGTTTTGATAGCACCAACGGCACAGTAGTTCTCGATCTGGAAGCGAAAACCGGTGAAGTTAATATCGAAATTGATACGCGTTCGGTTGCTACCGGGCATGCCGACTTTAATGAGCACATCCAAGGCGAAGACTTCCTAGACACCGCCCAGTTCCCAACAGCTACTTTTGTGTCCACTAAAGTGAATTTCGACGGCGACACCCCTACCTCTGTTGACGGAGACCTAACCATTAAAGGCGTAACCAAACCCGTTACCTTTGAAATTACCCGTTTTGCAGCAATGCCCCACCCTATGCTGAAGAAAGAAGCACTTGGTGTGGATGCGAATGTTGTTATTAAACGCTCCGAGTTCAATGCAGGTAAGTTTGCTCCTGCAGTAGGTGATGACGTTACTCTTAGCATTGCGCTAGAAGCCATTGCTGAATAAGTAGACTGCACACAGTAAAAAGCGGCCGGATTATCCAGCCGCTTTTTTTATAAAATCTCATGCAACGTTTCGGGCGGACGGCATAGTCGTACCCCTTTATCCGTAACGACAATGGGTCGATTCATCAATACAGGCTCGGCCACCATCGCATCCAATAACTGTTCGTCGCTTAGGCTTTCATCCTCTAACCCTAACTCGGCATAACGTGCCTCGTGTGTGCGCAATAGCCCGCGAACGCTTAAGCCCATTTGTGGTATTAACTGTTTAAGCTCTTCTTTGCTTAGCGGGTTTTTGAGGTATTCAATCACCTCTACTTCTACCCCCGCCTCGTTAAGCAGCTCAAGAGTCGTTCGTGACTGCCCGCAGCGAGGGTTGTGATAGATCTTTGCCATGGCTAATATCTCTCTATATAGTGGATGGTAAGCAAACTATTGTAACCACACTCGTACAGGCAAGAAGGCTAACTACCACCCTTGCCTTTTTCTTTAGCCGATTAAAGGGATTTCATGATTGATCTGTACTACTGGACCACGCCCAATGGCCATAAAATCACATTGTTCCTAGAGGAAAGCGGTTTAGCCTACACCATCAAGCCAATTAACATCGGAACAGGCGAGCAATTTCAGCCTGAGTTTTTAGCGATCGCACCCAATAACCGTATTCCTGCCATCGTTGACCACAACCCAGCCGATAAGGGTGAGGCCATTTCGGTATTTGAATCGGGTGCAATTCTGCAATATCTAGGCGAAAAAACAGGACTGTTCATGGGTAAAGACTTACGCTCGCGAACCCGTGTCTTGGAATGGTTGAATTGGCAGATGGGCGGATTGGGCCCTATGGCTGGGCAAAATCATCACTTCAATGTGTATGCTCCGGTGAAAATCGACTACGCCATTGATCGCTATGTAAGAGAGACAGGTAGGCTTTATGGAGTGCTAAATAAGCACCTAGCCAACCACGAGTTTATTGCTGATGATTACTCCATCGCTGACATGGCTTGCTATCCTTGGATCGTTTCTCATGAACGACAAGGGCAAGATTTAGCTGATTTTCCCCATTTACAGCGTTGGTACAACACCATTGCCGAACGTCCCGCAACCGTCAGAGCTTACGCCTTAGCCGAGAGCATTAACACCACCTCAGCTGCCGATAGCGAAGAAGCAAAGAAAATCTTGTTTGGGCAAGACGCTTCCAGTGTTAAGTAAGGGGCTTTGTTATGCTATTCATGCTACAAAAACCGTCGGTGCGTGTCAGCGCCACGTTACTGTTTACCGTCATACTTAGCGCCTGCGCCAGTTCCGGCTCGGGTATTAGTAAAATCCCAAGCCAAACTGGTGATATTACCCAAGCTGATGGCACGTTTACGCAGCCATTAAAGCAAGAAAAGATTAAGGCCAACTGCAAGGGAACGTGCCCCAAACTAAGTATTGATAGTTTGGTGTTTCCCGGAAATCCTAAACTAACGCAACACGTAGATGCCGTGCTGGCCTCAATGGCGGGAATGGACGAAGAGCCCACCTCATTCCGTAGTATTGCTGAATTTGAAAAGCACTATTGGGAAACAGCCGGCCCCCGAGACCAAGTTATATTAGCGACTAAACCTCGATATCGAAATAAAGACCTAACCGTACTTGAACTGGGGGTATGGCAGTATTTTACAGGCGCGGCCCACGGCATGTCGGCTACTCAGTTTTTAAATTGGGATAATCGGCAGGCAAACGTGCTTACCATTGACGATATACTGTTACCGGGTAAAAAAACCGCGTTCAACCAAGCGCTGCAGCAAGCCCACGAAAGCTGGTTGCGTAGCCAAGAGGATGCTCAAGACGATCCCGAGCAATACAGACGTTTATGGCCTTTTCAGCCAACTGACAACATTGCCTTAACCGATACGGGTGTTGTGGCTAAATACGATGCCTATGCTATTGCACCGTATTCCTCTGGCCAGCCAGAGCTTCATATAGCCTACCCTCAATTACAGGGTATTCTTAAACCCAGCTATCTACCCCGATAATTTAAGAGGGCCTGAAAAGCCCCTATCGACGCCATAAAAAGCGCTGCAGCCAAACAATGGTGCAGCGTTTTTACATCCTACTCGGATAAGCCCGAGCATCATTTAATTAAAACGGTCTAAATCAAAATATCGGCTGCCCGAACTACCCTCTTCCGTCGCTGGTGCCTCGACCTGACCACTTGCTGGAGTAGGCGCTTCGGCTGCAGGTGTATGTATTCCCTTTGCATAGTTTTCTAAATAATCAGCAATACGGGTATTGTTCTTGGATCGAGCCCAATCGGCAGCCGTTAGCTGCTGTAAATTAACAGCGGAAGCGTCGGCTCCATTTTTCAACAGTAGCTCTACCGTTGCGCGATCTCCGGATAAAGCGGCCATCATTAAAGGCGAAGTTCCGTCGGGCGCTGGGGCGTTAACCAACGCGCCCTGCTTCAGCAAGAACTGCGCTGTTTCAGCATTGCCTTTTGACGCAGCATAATGCAATGGTGTCCAACCTAGACGACGCACTTCTGCACCTTGCTTAATTAACTGCTGCATTCGTGCAGTTTCACCCAAAATGGCTAAATACATTAGCGGGGTTTCATCATGTGCATTCACTGCGTTCACATCAATTTGGCGATGTTGGCGAAGCAATTCATAGGCATCCCACGATTGATGTTGTATTGCAAACATGATTGCTGGTAAGCCTGACTCGTCTTTTACGTTAGGATCTGCACCTTGAGCAAGCTCTTCAATAAGCTGAGATCGACGGTCATTTTCCACATGATTCCACCAACGTTCGCTTTGCGCATGCAACGGGGTGGCGAGTAAAACGCTTAGCACAACAAAAATAGACGCCACACGACCAATCACACGCGAGGCTTTATGCATATCACTCATTCCTTATGTTTATCAGTATCTTAACCAGTAAATCTAATGTTAAATCTAATACAAACCTATTTAATGGTTATTTATCAAGTGCTTATAAGAAACTATTAATGTTATTTATGGAATCTACAAAAAATCATAAATAGTCGTTAAAAAACAGTGTATTACATACTTTTCTTAAAGGTATTTATAAGTTTGTTAATCCTATTTATAACTTTAACTTAATCTCGTAAACCCTTGAATAAATTGTAAAAATTCGAGGTTGTTTGTTCCGCTACAGAAGCGACGCTAATTTGGCGTAATTCAGCTATTTTTTCAGCCACATAAATCACATTCGACGGGTCATTCGTTTTCCCACGATAAGGCACAGGTGCTAAATAGGGAGAATCTGTTTCGATTAACAATCGATCCAGCGGAACCTTAGCTGCTACCTCTTGTACTTGCTGAGCATTCTTAAAGGTCACAATGCCTGAAATGGAAATATAGAATCCCATTTCCAAAGCTGCTTCAGCCATCGCCCAGGATTCAGTAAAACAATGCATAACACCGCCTGCTATGTGTGCTTGCTCTTCTTTCATGATCCGAATCGTGTCATCGACAGCGCTACGCGTATGGATGATAAGCGGCAAACCGCTTTCATTGGCGGCTTGAATATGCACCCGAAAACGATCACGTTGCCAATCTAAGGGCTCCGACTGATAGTGATAATCTAACCCTGTCTCGCCAATCGCAATGACTTTAGGGTGTTGAGCACGCTCAAGCAAATCTGCGACAGTTGGTTGCACCACACTATCGTATCCGGGGTGCACGCCTACCGAGGCGTGTAAATGATCGTACTGCTCCACCAACGCAATAAGTCGAGGCCAGTCCTCAAAGGTGACACTGACGACCAAAGCGCGCTCAACCTGATTACGAGCCATTTTGTTAAGAATTTCATCAACCTTATCCTGTAGGTCGGGAAAATCCAGATGGCAATGCGAATCAACAAACATGACTGTCCTATAAGAATGGTCTTAATTGGCTACGGCTTGCTTAAAACGATCAAGACTATGGTGCACTAGCAGCTTTGCATTCAATGGGTGGTTGGCCCAGCGGCGTTGCTCATTTAGCCATTTAAGATACTGAGTGACACGAAGCGGCTGGCAGCGGCTGGCCAATACGGCGTTATCACTTTTTAGATCGGGAAAATATCGTACTTGATCTGTCGTCGCCTGCAGTAACGACACATCAATCATATTACGCTGCAAAGCATCTAACCAACGCGATGCTGATTCTTTTTCCAATTGATCTGCAATACCCCCAAAATCGAATCGTGGGTTTTGAGCGACCCCTTTAATTAAGCTCGCGAGCCATGCGGGGTATGGCTGTTCTTGCTCGGCTGCCAAGCGTAAAGCAGCTGTAGGGCCGCCACCTGCAGCCGCCAGCCAAGCTGCACTACGTTCGCCAAGGTGCGCTTGTAGCCACTGCACACTTAACTCTGGCTGGGGAATAGCTAAAGGTAATCGCCGACACCGCGACAAAATGGTAGGTAATAAGCGATCGGGAGCATCCGCCACTAAGATAAACACCGTGTTGGCTGGAGGCTCTTCAAGCATTTTAAGTAATGCGTTCGCAGAAATAGCATTCAGCGTTTCGGCTGGATATAACACCACCACTCGGTAACCGCCGCGATGGGTTGCAGTATTAAACCAGCTATGCAGCTGGCGTAACTGTTCAACTTTTATCTCTTTAGAGAGCGTTTTTTTACTATCAATTGGGCTTGCTTCAGTGGCTTCTTGTGCTGCCACCGCCTCAGGGCGCAATAGGCGTAAATCGGGGTGATTACCATGCTTGCACCAGCGACACGCGTCGCATTCACCACAGGCTAAATACCCCTGCTTCGGATTGGTACATAACAAGGAGGCGGCGCCGGCACGTGCAAACTGTTCTTTACCTATACCCGCTAGCCCATGGATTAGCCACGCATGAGAAAAGCGCTCACGGTTTGCGAGCCACTGTTGCGCAGCCTCAGTTTGCCATGGGTAAAAATCAGTGAGTGCTTGGCTCATACGCTTTCGCTATGTTTTGTCGCTAAGGTTTGTAAATCATCCAGCAACAGCTCTTGTATGTGTAGGATACTTTGGCTGCTATCGACAATCGTAAAACGCGTCGGCTCTGCTTGGGCGCGCTGCAAGTAAAATGCGCGGGTACGCTCAAAAAAAGCATCCTGCTCTTGTTCAAAACGATCCAAAACACGGGTAGCAGACAACCTCTCTTTGGCGAGCTCCAGTGGTAAATCGAATAACCACGTACGATCAGGCTGAAGCCCAGGGTGCACCCAGTTTTCTAAGCGTTCAATGGGCTCAGCACCAAGCTGCCGGCCACCACCCTGATAGGCAAAACTAGCATCGCTAAAACGATCACACAGAACCCAATGGCCTTGCGCTAAAGCTGGCTTTATCACTTTTTCCAAGTGTTCATTACGTGCGGCAAACATCAACAGCGCCTCAGTCTTCAAGTGCATGTTTTGGTGCAACAACAGTTCACGCAAGGTTTCACCAAGCTCGGTTCCGCCCGGTTCACGTGTTGTGATAACGGTATGCCCACGTTGTTCGATTTGTTCAACCAGCCACGGAATATGGGTGCTTTTTCCAGCGCCATCCACGCCTTCCAAACTTAAAAACAAGCCTTTATGCGCCGACATGACTTAATTCCGTCCTAATATGTATTTTGCTACTGCTCGGTTGTGCGCAGCCAAATTGCGAGAGAATTCGCTGGTGCCATCGCCACGCGAAACAAAGTAATAATATTCATGCTTTTCGGGGTTAAGCGCTGCCTGTAGCGCTGCTTTACCCGAATTAGCAATCGGACTTGGGGGCAGCCCGTTGCGAGTGTAAGTGTTCCAAGGCGTATCGCGTCGTAGATCGCTGCGGCGGATTCTTCCTTGATAACGTTCACCCATACCGTAAATAACGGTAGGGTCAGTTTGTAACGGCATTCCAACACGTAGGCGGTTAATAAAAACCCCCGCAACGCGCGCTCTATCCTCGGCATGCCCCGTTTCTTTCTCGACGATTGAGGCTAAAATCAACGCTTCGTATGGTGTTTTCAAGGGTAAATCAGGCTGCCGCTGTTCCCACAGCTTCATCAACAAGTCCTCTTGTGCTTGATACGCTCTACGTAAAATATCAAAGTCGCTGGAACCCGGTACAAAAACATAGGTATCGGGATAAAACAGCCCTTCGATATAGGGTTGCGTAATTCCTAAACGTTCGCGAATTTCAGCCTCATCAGCATCCTTTAGCGTTTGGCGCACGCTACTGTCAGCTTCTAAAGCCTCACGAAAGCGCTGAAACGTCCACCCTTCAACAAAAGTCAGGCGGGCTTGAGTCATGTCACCACTGACCATTCGCTCAAGCAACTGCCACATGGTGTCGCCTTGAGTTGCTTCATAGGCACCAGCCTGCAAAGAGGTATCTTTTTTACTTAAGCGTGCCAAGGCGACAAAGACATCGGGGTGTAAATTAACACCAGCTTCTATCATGGTGTTGGCAATACTACGTGGCCCCTTACCATGCTCTACAATGTAATCGACCACAGGTTGATCCATGGCCACAGGCCGCTTCATTACCCACCACCAGCCACCGCCAACAACAGAGGCAGAAATCAGCAGCAAAGCCAGCAGAAACAACAAAAATAAACGTGCGGTTTTTTTCATAAGGGCTACAGTGTAAACCGTACTTGATGTACTAAGATTAAGATGGGAACGGGAAATAACGAGACATTGAGGCCATAAGGCTATCAGTGAGCTTTTAGCAATAGCTCGTTATCATAGAACTAATATTGCTTTTAAACTCCTACCAAATTACATACTTAGTATCCCAATTATGAGATTATCTGATCTACACAGCATAATTTTACTGAATGACTACGTTGTGCTGGACGCAATTGGCCCGGACGCACAAAGCTTTTTACAGGGGCAGCTAAGCTGCGATTTAGAATCCCTATCTGGTGACGCCACGTTTAGCGGCTATTGCGCCGCGAATGGTCGTTTGCTGGCAACCGGACTCGTATGGCAAGAGCCAGCCGACACCAACCATTTTCGCATACTTGTGCATCGCAGCCTTGCCGAGGCCCTGCATAAACGCCTATCGATGTTTGTACTGCGTTCAAAAGTACAACTGCAGTTATCGAACCACCGAGTATATGGCGCATACGAGACTAACCCCGACGAACGCGTGGCACAACGTTATCACGTAACCACTGCTGATCATGCCACGTGGATTCAAGCACCTTCGGCAGCACAGCAACCAAACAGATGGTGGTTAATTAGTGACGCTGCACCTGAAAATGCGCTAGACGATGCGCTTAAAGCCGACTCGTGGGATGCTCAAACACTCATGGAAGGTATTCCTCATATCCGTGTTGAAACACAGGACACG
>DATGRU010000043.1:0-8014 GCA_035303295.1 Paenalcaligenes sp. | reverse complement strand
GGCGATTCTGGACGAAGCCGGGCAAGAGTTGCGCTTTAACCGTGACATTCTGCTTACAACGCTAGAAAACATGGACCAAGGCGTTAGTGTGGTTGACGCTGATATGCGCTTGGTGGCGTGGAATCAAAGTTATCAACAACTGTTTAAATACCCCCGCAACATGCTGTATGTGGGTCGACCGGTGGCGGATTTGATTCGTTTCAATGCCGAGCGCGGCAAAATTAAAACGGCGCCAGAAGATATTGAAAACGCTATCAATCGACGCATTCAGTTTATGCGCGAGGGCTCATCCTACGTAGCCCAGCGCACCATTCGCGATACGCAAGTTATCGAGCTTCGTGGCCGTCCCTTACCGGGTGGAGGCTATGTCACCAGTTACAGCGACATTACGCACTACAAGCGGGTAGAAGGCGAGCTACGCGAAATGAATGAAACGCTTGAGCAACGGGTCGCCGCACGAACGCAAGAGGCCGAGCAAGCGCAAGAGTCTCGCACTCGGTTTTTGGCGGCTGTTAGTCACGACGTGTTGCAACCGATTAATGCGGCACGGTTGTTTGCTTCAGCCTTGCACGACAGCGATAACCCTGACGAAATGCCACGTTTGGCAGAACGGGTTGATACCTCCTTGCGTACCGCCGAGGAGTTACTTGAAGGCCTATTGGATGTATCGCGCTTGGATGCAGGGGCCTTAAAGCCCGAATTGGGAGTGATTCGCGCACGGGAAATGCTGCAGCATTTGGCCGATCAGTACGCGCCGATGGCCATGCGCCGTGGTTTAACCCTACGCATTTATGGTCGTGATGCCTGTGTGTTCAGTGACCCGCGTTTATTGCGCCGTGTCTTGCAAAACTTCTTAGCCAATGCGTTGCGTTATACACAGCAAGGGCGCATTGTTTTGGGTGCGCGCCTTAGGGGGCAAGAAGTGGAGTTTCAGGTATGGGACACCGGTCAGGGCATTCCCGAGCATCACATACAGCAAATTTATGCTGAATTTCATCGTTATGAGCAACCTTTCGATTGGGATGGCCGTGGCTTAGGCTTAGGCTTGTCCATTTGTCAGCGTATTTCACTGCTATTGGGACACAAGCTGGACGCCCAGTCGCAAGTAGGGCGTGGCAGTATGTTCTCAATTCGAGTGCCACTGTATGAAGCACAAATGCACACTGCGCCGACTTCGGCTGAGCCAGTTCCTACGGGTTCGACTGCATTGTCAGGGCTGAAAGTGCTGTGTTTGGATAACGACTTGGATATTCTGGCAGGTATGGAGGCCTTATTGGGGCGGTGGGGGGTACAGGTTATTACGGCAACCACTGTAGATCTAGCCATCAGCAAAATGGTGCAAAATCCAGATGTATTGCTGGTGGATTACCATTTGCACGATCGTCTGGATGGTTTGCAGGCCTTACAAGTATTACGCTTGCAGGCGCCCCATATACAAGGGGCGCTGCTAACGGCAGACGGTAGCGATGAGTTGAAAAAAACAGCTCGCGACAGCGGCTACTTGGTGCTAACTAAGCCGGTAAAACCCGCTGCATTACGGGCATTTTTAATGGCACAGCTTAAGTCTGTTCGGCCGGAGTAAGGGGCTCATCGGGATGTAAACCCAAGCTGTTCGCAATCAGCACAGCTTGGGTGCGGTTCGATGCGCCTAGCTTGCGCAAAATAGCAGTCATGTGCGCTTTAATAGTGGCCTCAGACACCTTCAGTTCGTAAGCGATTTGCTTATTCAATTGACCTGTGCTGACCATTTGCAAAACCCGAAACTGCTGAGGGGTTAGCTCGCGTAATTGGGCGGCCGCTTGTTTTTCGTCTGCGCTTACGCCCGGGGCGGCATCCGGCACATCGGGAAACCACGTGCCCCCATCCAAAATTTCTTGAAGGGCAACGCCTAAGGTTTGCGAGTCAATCGACTTGGGCAAATAGCCCACTGCGCCGTGTTCAATCGCGCGTCGCACGTACGTGCTTTCCTCATGAGCGGTGATCATCACAATCGGTAGTGACGGATAGGTGGCCCGTAGGTGCACCAAAGCGCTAAAACCAATAGCACCGGGGATGTTTAGATCCAGTAGCAGTAAATCCGCATCGGGGTGCTCGTCCACTAGGTTATATAAATGGGCGATACGATCCGCCTCGTGAATGGTGGAGTGCGGAAAGAGGCGCGCCACAACGCTTCGCAACGCCTCGCGAAACAAGGGGTGATCATCAGCGATGAGAAGTTCAATCATGGTGAAGATTATGCCATGCCTACTCGTACTTGGTACGCCTTCAGACAGAAGCAAAACAAGAACAGGGCACTTGCGTACCCTGTTCTTGTGGTTTCGCTCGCGGGCGAGCTAGGTAGAGGTTTTAGTGCTGGCTTGCTGCGCTAGCACCGATACCTGTCTGACTGCGAACGGTTAGCGCTGCAAAAGCGGCACGTTCTTTTAGAGCTTGGGCACTGTTATCCAGTGTAGAGATTAGCCAGATGGATACGAAGGCTAATGGAATGGATAGAATGCCTGGGTTCGGGAACGGGGTAATGGGGGCGGCAAAGCCGAACACATCAACCCACACGGTTTCACTTAGTACCACCCAAGTGGTGGCTGTAATAAGGCCTAAGAAGCCGCCGATGGTAGCGCCACGAGTGGTGCAACCGCGCCATGCAATCGACAGCACCAATACAGGGAAGTTAGCACTGGCAGCAATCGCGAAAGCCAGTCCCACCATAAAGGCCACGTTCTGGTTCTCGAAGATAATGCCTAGCAAGATAGCTAACACACCCAATACAACGGTAGAGATACGAGAGATACGCATCTGATCCCGTTCGGTGGCACGGCCTTTGGCGATAACGTTGGCGTATAAGTCATGGGAAATGGCCGCCGCACCGGCCAGTGCCAAGCCAGCTACTACGGCAACAATCGTGGCAAAGGTAACGGCCGCTAAGAAGCCCAGTAACAAGTCGCCGCCCACGGCATTGGCTAAGTGCACTGCTACCATATTGGTGCCACCAATTAGGCCGCCTAACATATCGAAGGAGCCATCGGGTCCAGTGTTAAAGAACTCGGGGTGTTTCACCAGTAGTGCAATCGCACCGAAGCCAATAATAAAGGTTAGCAGGTAGAAGTAGCCAATAAAGCTGCTGGCGTAAATGACTGATTTACGGGCTTCTTTCGCATCGGCAACGGTAAAGAAGCGCATCAAAATGTGCGGTAAACCAGCGGTACCAAAGGCTAAAGCAATACCCAGTGACAGCGCATTCAAGGGGTTGCTACTAACGGATGCACCTGGAGCCAAAATAGAGCGTCCAGTGGGGTGCGTTTCTACCGCTTGGGCCAGCATTTCGTCGATATTCCAGCGGAACGCAGCCAAGACTAAACCCGTCATCAGCGTAGCGCCCACCAACATCAACACCGCTTTAATGATCTGTACCCATGTGGTGGCAGTCATGCCGCCAAAGGCCACATAAATCATCATCAGCGAACCAACAATAATCACTGCCGTGGTGTACTCGATACCGAACAGCAAAACGATTAGTTTTCCTGCGCCTACCATTTGAGCGATTAGATACAGCGCGATAATTAACAGCGATGCACTGGCCGCCAGTACCCGCATGGGGGTTTGCGATAAGCGGAACGAGGTAACGTCGGCGAAGTTATAACGGCCCAGATTACGTAGGCGCTCAGCGATTAAGAACATCACTACTGGCCAGCCAAATAAGAAGCCAATGGCATAGATCATGCCGTCAAAACCGGAGACATACACCATCCCGGCAATACCAAGGAAGGAGGCAGCGGATAGATAGTCACCCGCAATGGCTAAACCATTCTGAAAACCGCTTAAGCCGCCGCCTGCGGTGTAGAAGTCAGAGGTGGTACGGGTACGTCGTGCAGCCCACCAAGTAATAACCATGGTGGCGGCAATAAACACCAAGAACATCACAATGGCAGAGGTGCTCGCCTGTCCTGTTGCTGCCTGAGCTGTACTGATTGTGAAGCCAGCCAGACCTAAACTGAACCCTGTTTTTTTCATTTTATGTCCCTCACAATGTCAGCTAAGAGTGGGTCGTACACTTTATTGGATATGTAAACAAAAACTGAAATCAGCACGACAGCGCTAACGGCGACGAGTACGCCACTGAGCACACCGATTGACATCGTCATGTTGCCAATAGAGCGACCGAATAGTTCGGGATCGAAGGCTAGCGTCAAAATAAAGCCGGCATAAATCACCAGCGTCAAACCGAAAAAAATCAAACTCATGCGATTACGCTTACGTAACAGCTCTTGATAGGCGGGATGGTCGATCACCGCAGCTACTACATCATTGGGTGAACTCATCGTTTGTCTCCTTCTAAGTTGATGATTCTGTGCATCGGGACAGTTATGCATACCTGCAATGACTCCGCACGCAGGAACGCTTTATGAAACGCAATATAGAACGAGTCCTAACCGTGCAATAGACGACTTTGGTCGTAGATGAAGGGTGTAGAGCAAGACAAAAGCTAGCTAATGAGTGGCTAAACGCCATCACTGGTGTTTTCCCTAGGTGCGCGTTTTATTTGGGTTTTTATGCGCAAAGTGATTTTCCCGAAGGAAATAGGGAAGAATTTTCACTAAATTGAGACGCCTTAACGTGGCCGTAACAAAGCGGTCGTAATACCGTCTTAATAGCTGCTTAGAATGTACTCGTACATGCCCCAATCCGTACAGACATAGTGATGTAGTTCTGGACTAGGTGATTAGGTGTGATGATCTCTGGTTAATAAATTAAAACAGCTATCAGGAACTGTCATGAAACAATTACGGGAGGACTCTCAATTCGTGAACTTGTTGGAATATTATGTGCTGAATAGTATTGGTGAATTAAGCGATGATAAGAAATCCGAAGTAAAACGAATTGAATCTCATTTACGCAATGGCAAAAACGCGTCGTTAAATAGTCGTTTTGAGTCATTACGTTTAGGTTTAGAATGGACCTCGGCACAGCAGTCCGATATTCAGCGTATTTGGGAAAAGTACCGCAGCTGGGCGATACAGCGGGGGGCTTTGCCCGATCCGCAAGCCTTTGCTACCTCGTATGTAGACCAACATTTTGGGGAAAATGCCAGTACACTGACAGCCAATGGTAGTAAGACCTAAGGCATATTGTTTTTATACTATATCAGTGCATTCCCTAAGTGCGATAATACAAAAAATAGAGCAGAATACGTTTCATGCAGGTGAGGAGACTATGCAGCCCGGCTTAACAGGGCAATCCGCAAGATAGCGGTACATATTAATAAAGCAGTATCCATAACTAGAATAAAATAAATAAAGGCCAACGGTGATCCTGTTGGCCTTTATTTATTTAAAACGCGGCACACTGTCTAAGCGATAGTTGGTCGCGTTTTTGTTTTTAGCGATAACTGCGCAACAACACTTTGACTGCGCCTTTACCGCCTTCATTTGGTGCGCACTCGGTGTAGGCCAACACATCATGTAATTGGGCTAACCAACGACGTACGGTTGGTAATAACACCGGACCATTTTCACCCTTAGATCCATAACCCACACCGTGCACAATTCGTATGCATTTCAGGCGATGTTCGATGCACTCGTTAATGAAATCGTTCACCAACTGCCGTGCTTCATCTAAGGTGGCCCCGTGCAAATCCAAACTGGCTGATATCGCCCAACGATTGCGTTTTAAGTTACGCATCACATCGGTGCCGCAGGCAGGGTTGAGGTATTCGCTGGGATCCTCTTCAAATGAAGTCGCAATGTACTGATCGGACGTATGGGCCAAAGCCAGGGGTTCATAATTCGAACCACTCGCGTAATATTGTTTAGCCTTGGCTTCTTCGGGCGCAATCGCTAGCGCATCGGGCAGCGATGTGCGGCCCGAGCGACTAATAGGGGTGACACCCTGCATACTGCGTTTAAATAGCAACTTATCGGTGGACGATAGCGAATCGGTTCGCAGTGCTTCAGTTTGCAGTAAATGATGGAACTCTTTTTTTAGGCTTTGGCTGTCGGGTACGGCATATTTCGCTGCCGCACGCATTTTCGGCGTCACAACAGCAGGCTGGCTCGGTGGGGGAGCCAGTTGCAACCGTGACGCCGCGCGTAGTGCCTTTAAGTCGCTAAGAGTAGTAGCCGACTTTTTGCTTTTATAAGCCTTCATTCTCCAACCAACGCTGAGCATCTAAAGCGGCCATACATCCGGCACCCGCGCTGGTAATGGCTTGACGATAGATGGTGTCTTGCACATCGCCCGCTGCAAATACACCGGGTACCGAAGTCATTGTGGCCATACCTTCATGACCTGAGCGCGTAATAATGTAGCCATCTTTCATGTCGACCTGACCTTGGAAGATTTCGGTATTGGGGTGGTGGCCAATGGCAATAAAGGCACCCATGACTTCCATGTCTTCGGTTTCGCCAGTTTGGTTGTTGCGCAAGCGTACGCCTGTTACGCCGGAGTCATCACCCAGTACTTCCTCTAACTCGTGGAACAGTTTGAGTTTGATGTTGCCGTTCTTCACGCGCTCCATAAGGCGGTCGGTTAGGATGGGTTCCGAGCGGAACGTGTCGCGACGGTGAACAATGGTAACGGTTTTGCACAGGCCAGAGAGATACAATGCCTCTTCAACGGCCGTGTTACCGCCGCCCACCACGATAACGTCTTGGTTTTTGTAGAAGAAACCATCACATGTGGCGCAACCGGAAACGCCGCGACCCATAAATTTTTGTTCCGACTCTAAGCCCAAATACATGGCCGAGGCACCGGTACAAATAATAAGTGCGTCGCAGGTATACACATTACCGCCGTCGCCGTGTAAGGTGAAGGGGCGTTTGCTTAGGTCTACCGAGCTAATTTGATCGAAAATCAGTTCCGTTTCGAAGCGTTCGGCGTGAGCCTGAAAGCGGCTCATTAAGTCCGGACCTTGGACACCCTCGGCATCAGCGGGCCAGTTTTCTACATCGGTGGTGGTCATAAGCTGTCCACCTTGTTCCATCCCAGTAATCAGTACTGGGTTAAGATTTGCGCGAGCAGCATAAACTGCTGCGGTGTAACCAGCAGGGCCTGAGCCCAAAATTAATACTTTTGCATGCTTAACAGTCGACATGGTAGAAATTCCGAATAATTCAATAATCAGCCAATTATAATGAGTCCATGGCTAGAATACCTGCATCTTCAAATCGATCCTCTAAGAATGTCCGAAATGGGCCTTCCCCACTACAGTTACGCTTAACCTCTTTGGTACGCGAGGCAAGGTGGTTTGTGTTTGCCGCCGTTGCTGCTTGGCTAGGCTTGGTGCTGGCCACGTGGAACGCGGCTGATCCAGCTTGGTCGCAGTCCGTGCACTCGGGCGTCATTCGTAACCGGGGCGGTACCTTTGGCGCTAACGTATCCGATTTCCTACTGTTTCTGTTCGGCTTTTCTGCCTGGCTATGGGTAGTGCTACTGGTACAGCGGGTGGCCGTTGGCTTCTATCGCTTAACGCATTTGGTTTTACCCAACACGAAAACCGAAGAGCCTTTGCCACGGGTTCGTTGGGAAATAGGCATAGGTTTTGTTTTATTGCTATTGGGTTGCATGGGTTTTGAAGCCTTGCAGCTTAAAACCTTAGGTGAAAATCAAAGCCTGCCTGCAGGGGCAGGGGGGCAGTTGGGCTTTTTGTTATCGCATTGGCTCTCTACTAGTCTAGGTTTTGCCGGTGCAACCTTACTCTTTATTAGTTTCATTGCTATCGGCTCTAGCCTGTTCTTTAATTTTTCTTGGTTAACCGTGGCCGAGAAAATTGGTCAATGGGTAGAAAAAGGGGTACACCGTCTGCTTGAGTTGAAAGCGGCTCGTGAAGACCGTCGGGTGGGTGAAACCAAAAGCGCCGAACGCAAAGAAAGTGTCGCCACCAAGCAGGAAATGTTTGTACACGAAACCCCAGTACGTATCGAGCCATCGGTAACCGTCGTACCGAAATCCGAGCGAGTGCAAAAAGAAAAGCAGCAAAGCCTGTTTAAAGAGCCTAAGGTTGTGGCAGGGGCTAGCTCGG
>DATGRU010000042.1:0-19140 GCA_035303295.1 Paenalcaligenes sp. | reverse complement strand
CAGATCAGGCACATCCAGGTACGCATAACGTTAATACTCACACTAAAAAAAACAGAACCCCCTTTTGCAGAGGGCTATCCATTAAAATGGGGACAATATTACTAAAACCTGCGCCACTATGGCGCCCTTTTTATTGCCATTCCACGACGAATTTGACAATATGGCCGATGATCCGTTGAGCTCTACACCACCATTGGTGCTAATTTTTGGCCCACTGGACCCCACCGGTGCCACCAACCTACTAGCCGATGCGGTTAGTTGTGCCCATTTAGGTACACATGCAGTCAGTGTAACCACTGCGATTCACACCCAAGACACCGCCACAATCGAACACATTAGTTTGGTGCCACCCGAGCAATTGCACGATCAAGCGCGCTGTTTGCTTGAAGATATGCATGTCAGCGCTATGAAAGCAGGCCCTATTTACACAGTCGAATCAGCTAGCGTTTTAGCACAAATCGCAGCTGATTATATTACTGTACCACTGGTATTACATTTACAGGCTTTACCTGAAGATGAACTGGCCAGTGCAGAAATCGAAGCCGACGAAGTGATTGATGCACTAATGCACTTGGTTTTACCCCAGTCAGATCTGGTTGTAGTTGACCAAACCTTGCTTGAGCAATGGCGCGCAGACGGCTACTTGCCATCTGATACCGACGCCTACCAGTCTATTTTACGTCTTGGAGCGAATTGGGTGTTAAGCCTTGAGCCAGCCACTGATAACCGTAGCGCCCACTATATGCTGTTAGGACAAAACGGCGAGCAACAACAATGGCCCGCCACGGCATTGCCCTACCGTCTACACGACACTAAAGGCACCTTAAGCTGTGCTGTGGCTGCAATGCTGGCTAAGAACACGCCCATGGCCGAGGCCATTGAACACGCCATTCACTTTACCGAGCAGCGCGCTCGCCGACATTTCCAAGCAGGAATGGGTTTACGAATACTAAATCAAACCACATCATGAGCTATTCCTTACGTTTTCCTTCCGGTCTTTATGGCATCACCCCTGAATGGGATGACACCGATCGCCTACTTAATGCAATCACGGACGCCCAACGAGGTGGCATGCAGGTGTTGCAGTGGCGGCGCAAGCTTGCCTCACCCGCACTGGCACAACAACAACTTCATGCCGTGCAGGCTCTCTGTCAGCAGTTAGCCCTCCCCTTACTCATCAATGACGACTGGCAATGCGCCCAGCAGCTTAAGGCTGACGGCGCCCACCTTGGACGTGACGATGGCAATTTACAAGCGGCACGTGAGGCGTTAGGCCCCAACTGTTATCTGGGCGCCTCGTGTTATAACCAGCCCGAGATGGCACGTGCAGCATTGCTTGCCGGAGCTGACTATGTAGCATTTGGCGCAATGTTTACTTCGAGTGTGAAGCCGGACGCCGTGCGTGCCCTCCCCGAGCACCTGCAGCAAGGCCGTGAGCTCTGCGAAGTACTGGCTACCGATCAGAAACGCGCTGCTGTGGTTGCAATCGGGGGAATTACACCCGAGAATGCTATCGACGTTATTCAAGCCGGTGCCGATAGCATCGCCGTTATCAGTAGCTTGTTCGAAGCACCCGATGTGTACAAGCGTGCTCAAGCCTTTAGTCGTCTATTTCATCAGACGGTCTGACATTCACCTTATTCAGTGGTAGCGGCCGGTTTCATTAACGCCGCCCTAACCACCCCGTTTTATTGGATTTTTACTGCCATGACTAGCAACTCCGACTTGTTTGAACGCGCCTGCCGCCATATTCCGGGGGGAGTGAACTCGCCCGTGCGTGCATTTGGTTCAGTAGGCGGTACGCCGCGTTTCATCCGCCGCGCCCAAGGCCCTTGGGTTTGGGACATTGAAGACACCCAATACATTGATTACGTAGGGTCGTGGGGCCCGGCCATTTTGGGGCATGCTCACCCCGAGGTGGTAAAAGCCGTCCAGGAGGCTGCGGTAGATGGTCTCTCCTTCGGCGCACCTACTGCTGGCGAAGTCGAACTAGCGGAACTCATTAGCCAACTATTACCTTCTATTGAAAAAGTACGTTTAGTAAGCTCGGGAACCGAAGCCACCATGAGCGCCATTCGTCTGGCTCGCGGTTATACCCAGCGCAATAAAATCATTAAATTTGAAGGGTGTTATCACGGCCATGCCGACAGTTTGCTCGTGAAGGCAGGTTCTGGCCTACTCACTTTTGGTAACCCCACCTCTGCAGGAGTGCCTGCAGAATTTATTCAACACACGATTGTGTTGAACTACAACGACATCGACGGCGTTAAAGCGGCATTTACTGAATACGCCGACGAAATTGCCTGCGTCATTGTCGAGCCTATTGCTGGCAACATGAACCTCATCAAACCGGTTCCCGGCTTTCTGGAAACCTTACGAGAACAATGTACTCAGCATGGGGCGGTATTAATTTTTGACGAAGTCATGACAGGCTTTCGTGCGGGCCCTCAAGGCGTACAAGGCCTAACTGGCATTCGCCCTGATTTAACAACGTTGGCTAAAGTGATTGGCGGCGGCATGCCAGTAGGTGCCTTTGGTGGCCGTGCCGATATCATGGATACCATTGCCCCTGTTGGTGCCGTGTACCAAGCGGGAACGCTCTCTGGTAACCCCGTAGCCGTTGCTGCTGGCTTGCGTACGCTAGCGCTACTGCAAGAGCCCGGTCTTTACGACGCCCTTAGCGACCAAACTGCCAAACTAGCGGTAGGGCTACAAAACTTGGCGCATGCGGCTGGTCACACGTTTTGTAGTGACAGTGTGGGCGGTATGTTCGGTTTTTACTTCCGCGAATCGGTTCCTACCTCGTTTGCCGAAGTGGCAGCAAGTGATACCGAGAAATTTAATCGCTTTTTCCATGGCATGTTGAACGAAGGCGTCTACCTTGCCCCTTCAGCCTACGAGGCCAGTTTTGTGTCAACCACTCACACCGATGAAGTAATTGAACAAACCTTAAATGCGGCAGAGTACGTGTTTAATCAAATTTAAGCTCTGCGCCGTTTGCCATACATCAGCCCCGTATTCAACGGGGCTTTTTAATGCATGCTTGATGTATGATTTTCTTGAGGAATAGCGATTCAGGGCGTCATCATTGTCGTAAACGCATATAAAAATCATCGATAAGATTATTTTTCGCTAATAGTTTAAGTATTAAACAATTAAATTTCTTTCAACATCAATAGATAATTTATGACATCAAAATCAATAAAAGTTAATAAAAATTAATTGTATTTAGCTTCCTTTAAATCCAATAGGAAACATCGTAACTTCAATTAGATAGAAGCATCCAACCCCTTAACAACAAATACCAACTCAAGGGCAACCTATTTGAAATAACCGTTATTCAAATCCTTGAATTATATAGTTTATGAAATAACGTTCATAAATAAAGAACAGAGGCCTTGTGTCGTTATATAACTAAAATAATTTTGTAACGCCATATATTAACGATGCCCTCATCCTGCAATACGATGCACACAGGGCATACAAAATAACGATAGGCTCCTTCTGATTATGTCCGACTTCACTACTACAACAAGCGGCGATCTGCTTGATCTTGAAAGCCGCGTCACCAATGACAACTCTCCCTGTTTACGATTGCTGCTGCGTTTGCTTAGCTGTAGCACCGTAATTGAAAATGAAATTCGTAGCCGACTACGTAGAAAATTCCACATCACCCTCCCTCGCTTCAGCTTACTCGCCCAACTGTCCAGCGTTCGCGGCGGCCTCAGCATGAGCGAACTCTCACAACGCATGTTGGTCACGAACGGCAATATCACCGGTATTGTCGATCACCTTGAACAACACGGCTTAATCGAACGCATTCAACACATCAGCGATCGGCGCTGCTCACTCATCCGTTTAACAAACAGAGGGCGCCGCTGTTATAAGGAAATGGCCGACTCTTATGAGCTGTGGATTGCAGAGTTATTCGAGCCACTCTCTATCAACACCCGCACACAACTGCTGGCTGGGCTAGACGAACTGCGACACGCTGCCTTTCGCTTTAGCCCATCACAAAATCGACCACAGCCCCAGCTGAAACACTGCGAAGAACCGCCTCAAGAAACCGAGGCCAAGCAAGAGGCCGAAGTAAGTTAAACAAGCCAACAAGCCGATAGGCCTCTTCTCGGTTTCACCCCAAGAGGCCGTCAAAGCAGGTATTATTAGTCTTTAGTTTCTAAGATTATTTACGCATTCACAGGTGTGTTATGGCTGTTAACTTGCAAATCCCCGCCGAGTCCGACGTATTTCCGGTAGCTGGCGTAGAAATTGGCATTAGCTCTGCTGGCATAAAGAAAGCCAATCACCCCGATTTAACGGTGTTTCGTTTAGCACCCGACAGCGCAGTTGCCGCCGTCTTCACCACAAACCGTTTCCGTGCTGCGCCCGTACTGATTAGTGAAAACCATTTAAGCACCGACACAGAAACGCGCGCTTTGGTTATTAACACCGGTAATGCCAACGCAGCCACGGGCGAACCCGGCCTACAGGCTGCTCGCCTAACCTGTAACGAACTGGGTACTTTGCTTAAACTGCGCCCTTCTCAGGTTTTGCCGTTTTCCACCGGTGTTATTCTCGAGCCTCTACCTGTAGACAAGCTGGTTAAAAGCCTACCTGATGCGGTGAAAAATCTTCGCGCCGATAGTTGGTTTGCCGCGGCACACAGCATCATGACTACCGATACGCAGCCAAAAATTCATTCCACGCGTATCAAATTGGGTGACACCCAAACCACCATTACCGGCATTAGTAAAGGTGCGGGCATGATTAAGCCGAATATGGCGACCATGCTAGGCTTTCTGGCAACCGATGCTGGTGTTGCACCCAAACTGCTAAAAGAAATGACGCGCTCCATCGCCGACCTGTCATTCAACCGTATTACCGTCGATGGCGACACGTCCACCAATGACTCCTTTGTCATCATGGCAACGGGAAAAAACGGTGTACATATCGACTCGGTGGCCAGCCCCCATTACCCTGTACTGTATGAAGCACTCGCTAATGCAGCCCGTGATCTGGCTCAAAAAATTGTGCGCGATGCCGAAGGGGCCACTAAATTCATCACCGTTCAAGTTGAAGAAGCAACATCCAGCGCCGAAGCCTTAAAAGTGGCTTACGCAGTGGCTCAATCCCCGCTGGTCAAAACCGCCTTTTTTGCTTCAGACCCCAACCTAGGCCGCATCCTCTGCGCCATTGGCTATTCAGGCGTGGCCGACCTCGACACCACGAAGTTGCGTTTATGGCTTGGTGATGTGTTGGTCTCTGAACATGGTGGCCGTAACCCCGACTACCAAGAGGCTCAGGGGCAAGCGGTTATGCAAGAAGCTGAAATCGTGGTGCGTATCGCACTAGGTCGCGGAGATAAAAGCGAAACAGTTTATACCTGCGATTTCTCTCATGAGTACGTCAGCATCAACGCCGATTACCGCTCTTAGGGTCTCGCATAGGCACTAACTGCCACCACCTAAAACCGGAAGCCAAACGTAATTAGGCTTCCGGTTTTTTTATGCATTTCACTGAGGAATTACCCCTTCACAAGGGTAAGCACACTGGTCAAGCCACTTCGCTTACTTTATTATTTATCAATATATTAGCCACCAAAATCACTATTCAGGCGTCAAAACAAGAACATGTAGTACCGTAAAAATCGATAACCGACATAACGGGAGACATTGCATGACACCGCACCAAAGCTATGTACAAGGCTGTACTGAAATCGCCTTATTGCAGCAAACCATCGGTGATTATTTCGACGATATTGCCGAGCGCCATGCCGATAACTGGGCCGTTATTTCTTATGCAGAACACAAGCGCCTTACCTGGGCCGAGCTACAACGTCAGGTGGATCAATTAGCAATAGGCCTATTAAGTACAGGTTTACGCAAAGGTGATTACGTCGCTTTGTGGGCACCGAACGGCACCGATTGGCTACGAGTACAACTTGCCTGCGCAAAAAGTGGCCTCATTCTACTTAGCGTAGACCCCTACACCACGATGTCCGTACTACGCGCGCAGTTAAATGCAGTATCAGCAAAAGCCCTACTGTTACCGCCACTCTCACAATACATCGACACGCTAACGCAGTTGCTACCAGAACTGCTCGCTCCACGAGAAAACTGGCTACAAACCGCCACTATTCCCTCGCTACGCCATGTCATCGTGTTAGATGAAGCAACCGACGCTTCTAAAACCTTACCCGAAGCGGTCACACGCTTAAGCACGCTGAATGATATGGGGGCCAGTGCTGAAAGCACCGTGCTAAGTTTATTTGCGAAAGACCTGTCACCTAACACCCCGTGCGCCGTGCACATTAAGCTTGATGATCCTCGTGAGCCCACTGCGACCACACTTAGCCATCATGCGCTGTTGAATAATGCCTACTTTGCAGCGAACAACCTAGGGTTGTCCGACGCCGACAAAATATGTGTGTCACCACAACAAGCCGCCCGTTCGCCCTCTCTGAATTTGGCTTACCTCAGCCATGGCAGCACCCTTCTTTACCCCGATGCTAACGCGGATATCGCAAGTCTTTTAGCACTATTACAAAACGAGCAATGCACATACCTTTCGCTAAGCGCGGAACAATGGCAAGCGTTGCTACACCACGCACAGCAGACCCAAAACGAAGTCAACACGCACACATGGCGCCCCCTAATTAGCGGCGCTCTGCCCGCTACGACACATCTCCGAACCAGTGAACATCAACCACTAACCATTTATGGCGCCGATGGCTCCATTCCCTTCAGCTTTAGTCACCGGCCTCAGCCCACGGACCAGACGACTGGGCTTATCGCCGGACGTGTGCTGCCCCACGTAGAGGCCAAAATCATCGACGAACACGGCCTAACCGTTCCGGTGGGCCAACAAGGGCAACTTTGCCTACGCGCCAACCACATCACTGAGGCACTTATCGATACTCCAGCGCTCGACGACATGAGTTGGCTACACACCCAACAACAAGCACTTATAGATGAAGACGGGTGCTGTTACCTGATCACTTCATAAGAATACGTCGCGCCATATCCGCGTAAGAAGCAACTGTGCAGTACTATTTCAGTTACCCGATTTTATTTATGCTTAAAGCAGTGGGACAGTCCATAAACAAAAAAGCCATCGGCTATTAAAGCTGATGGCTTTTTGCTGACCGGAACTAGCTATGCTATTTCATTAACCCGCGTAGTAAGCTCAAGACGGCCAAGATGAGGAAAACGAAGAATAGAATTTTAGCGATGGATGCAGCACCTGCTGCGATCCCACCAAAACCCAGCACAGCAGCAATAATCGCCACAATGAAAAAGATAAGTGCGTAATGAAGCATAGCGATCCTCCCTTACTTTAGTCAGGCGAACGGGGTGCGGTCTGAACCGCACCACCTGTCAGCAATCTATCGTTCGAATTATTTACGATGTTGGTCGTAGAACTCATTAACTTCTTTTTCGGCTTGTTCGCGGGTTCGTCCGTAGCGCTCTTGCACTAAGCCTGCCAGACGTTGGGCATCACCTTTAATCATTTCCACCTCGTCGTCGGTAAGATCGCCCCATTTCTCCCGAACTTTACCCTTTAACTGTTTCCATTGACCTTCAACAATATCTTTGTTCATGATTTTGCTCCCGTTAAGAAGACCCAGTCACTAGAATTAGGAGTAGGTAGTAGCTTTAATCTAGCTGATTTCGCGTGAAAACAACGGCACCTTTTGGGAGAAAATGTAACCTTGAGTTGATACCACTTTGTGTGCACAGCCGGTTTTTAAGCCCTTAACCGCCAATCATGCCTAATCACGCCTAGTGTGTTAGTTACATCCGGTATGAGCAAGTCGTACTCATACTAGACAGAGCCTTGTTTTTATTGTCACTTTTAGGCTTTGGCTTTATAATGGCTGGCTAAGCTTTAAGTATTGGCTTAGGGTTTAATGTAATTTTTATTGGTTTTGGTGCTTTATTTTGTGTCCCTACCTTATAAGGGCGCATTTATTGTCATCAAATTTTTAGGATTTTTCCCTATGTACGCGGTTATAAAAACCGGCGGCAAACAGTACCGTGTTAGCCCCGGCCAAAAATTGAAAATAGAACAGATACCGGCAGACATTGGACAAGAAATCTCGCTCGACCAAGTACTTTCTGTAGGCGAAGGTGAGTCCCTGAAATTAGGTACTCCTATCGTTGAAGGTGCCGTGGTTAAAGCTACTGTTCTTGCACAAGGCCGCCACCCAAAAATCAAGATCTTTAAAATGCGCCGTCGCAAGGGCTACCGCAAAACTCAAGGTCATCGTCAAAACTACACCGAAGTTCGTATCGACGCTGTTAACGCCTAATTCGCGTTTTTGCTCTACAACTTTGGGGTCTTCCATACAGGAGCTTCAACATGGCACAAAAGAAAGGCGGCGGCTCTACGCGAAACGGACGCGACTCACAGGCTAAACGTCTAGGCGTTAAAGTCTACGGTGGTCAGTCCATTAATGCAGGTTCCATCATCGTTCGTCAGCGTGGCACACAGTTCCACCCCGGCACTAACGTTGGAATTGGCAAGGATCACACGCTGTACTCACTGGTCGACGGCCACGTGAAGTTCAGCAAGCAAGGCGCATTGAACAAGCGCACCGTTTCGGTGGAAGCAGCTGAGTAATCTCAGCTCTTGTTCAGCACGGTTTGCTAAAGGCCCTGCCACATACGGCAGGGCCTTTTGTTTTACACTATCTCTTCCCAGCACATATCAGTTAAACGCTGACTCAATTCTGTCTTTAATACATCGGGCACATTTATGAAATTCGTAGACGAAGCAACTATCGAGGTAATCGGTGGTAAGGGCGGCAATGGCGCAGCAAGCTTTCGCCGCGAAAAATTTATTCCTAAAGGCGGCCCCGATGGTGGAGACGGCGGTCGAGGTGGTAGCGTCTATGCCATCGCTGACAGCAACGTTAACACCCTCATCGACTATCGCTACGCCCGTATGCATCGCGCCCGTAACGGTGAAAACGGTCGCGGCTCTGATCAATATGGCGCTTATGGCGACGATATTGTGTTACGTATGCCAGTGGGCACTACCATTAGCGACGCTGATACTGGCGAATTGCTATTCGACCTTGATCAACCCAATCAAAAAGTTACCTTGGCACAAGGTGGTGACGGTGGCTTGGGTAACTTGCACTTTAAAAGCAGTGTGAACCGCGCACCCCGCCAATTCACTGAAGGCAAAGCCGGTGACCAACGTCGCTTAAAACTTGAACTTAAGGTATTGGCCGACGTAGGCTTGCTGGGTTTACCTAACGCGGGTAAATCCACCTTTATCAGTACTGTATCGAACGCTAAGCCACGCATTGCCGATTACCCGTTTACAACCCTACATCCTAACTTGGGCGTTGTTCGTACTTCGCCTGCGCACAGCTTTGTAGTGGCCGATTTACCAGGGCTTATTTCCGGGGCCTCCGAAGGTGCAGGCTTAGGCCATCTTTTCTTACGTCACCTTTCGCGTACCCGCTTACTTTTGCATATTGTTGATGTCAGCACGCTCGACCCAGAACTAGACCCAGTCGACGAAGCCATCACGCAAATTAATGCCATCGTTGAAGAACTTCGCTTATACAGCCCCGAGCTTAACGATAAACCGCGTTGGCTTATTTTGAACAAGCTCGATATGGTGGAAGACCCCGATGCCTTACGACAAGCCATCATTCAACGCCTAGGCTGGGAAGGCCCTGTATTTAGCATGTCGGCGTTAACCGGTGCAGGCACCAAAGAAATTACGCTGAAAGTACAAGAGTGGCTTGATAATCAGCGACGCCTTGAACTTGAAGCGCAAGAAAAGTTAGCGGGTACGTATATAGAACGTGATCCGCGTTTTGATGAAAGTCGGCAAAATATCGATAACGACTAAGTACGGCCTCGAATAGCCGTAGTCATGTCGTAAATTTGCTAATCCCCCATTTTGGGTGGGCAAGCGCTAAAATGTGCGCAGGCTGGTTCTGCGTACATACGGGCAATCAGCGCTATTTTCTCGTTCCACTTTTTTCGTCTGCTTCGCCAACATGTCAGAGTCGTCTAACTCCAAATCTGTAGTCTCCACTGCACAGCGTATTGTGGTGAAAGTGGGTTCATCGCTGGTTACCAACGATGGACGCGGTATCGACATGAAGGCGGTTACCGAGTGGTCGCAACAAATTGCTGAACTGCACAAGCAAGGCAAACAAATCGTATTGGTTTCCAGTGGCGCTATTGCTGAAGGCATTGCCCGCTTAGGGTGGCCTCGCCGACCCAATGCCATGCACGAGTTACGCGCTGCGGCGGCCGTTGGCCAAATGGGCCTAGTGCAAGCCTACGAAGCGGCTTTTGGTGAATACGGTATTCGCACGGCTCAAATTCTGTTAACGCATGAAGATTTAGCCGACCGTCACCGCTACTTGAACGCCCGTACCACCATTTATGCCCTGCTTAATTTGGGTGTGGTGCCCATTGTTAACGAAAACGATACCGTTATTACCGATGACATTCGCCTAGGTGACAATGACACCTTAGGCGCGTTAATGACCAACCTAATTGAAGCCGAATCGCTCATCATTCTTACTGATCAGCAAGGGTTGTACGATGCCGATCCGCGCTCTAACCCCGACGCCAAGCTTATTACTGTCGCCCGTGCTGGCGATCCTAAATTAGAGGCTATGGCGGGTGGTGCTGGTTCGTCGGTAGGTACAGGTGGCATGTTAACTAAAGTACAAGCGGCGCGTCGAGCCGCCAACAGTGGCGGCCACACGGTGATTGCTTCTGGGCGTGAACCGAATGTTTTAGTGCGCCTTGCCCAGGGCGAGCGCATTGGTACTGAACTACGGGCCTCTATACCTGTGCAGTCGGCACGTCAGCGTTGGTTAGCTAACCATTTACGCGTGCGTGGGCGAGTAACCTTAGATGCTGGCGCTATTAAAGCACTGGTTACCGGACACAAAAGCTTATTGGCGATTGGTGTTACCCACGTTGAAGGCCACTTTGGACGTGGTGATGTCGTAGCCTGCGTGGATGAGCATGGGGTGGAATACGCTCGCGGGCTGATTAATTATTCCAGTACCGATACCCAACGTATACTAGGCTTACCCAGTCAGAAGATTGCTGAAGTGCTGGGCAGTATGTCGGCGGCCGAGCTGATGCATCGCGACAATATGGTGTTAAATCGCGGGCTAGGCACACATTAGGCGTCGCCCTAAGCGCTTGTGTAGTTAATAGCGTAATGGTGCCGTAAACATATAGCCCCATTTATGCAGCGACTTTAACGGTAGCTGCATTCCCTTGGCCTCGAATTTACGGCGCAAACGGCTAACCAACACCCCTAAACGGTTTACGCGCACACTATCGACGTCATTGTCGTAATTTAGGCACGACAAGAGTTCTTGATGCGACACCTTTGCGTCTGGCGACTGAGCCAATGCCAACATAAAAGCGCGTTCAGTCGTTGTTAGACGCACCGACTCGCCAGCGGGGCTAAGTAATGTCCACGCCTCATCCACTAACAACCAACTGCTATCGTGATTGGGTACGACTGGATGGAAATGCAAATGCCGTGACAACGCATTTGTCATCGCAAGCACCAAGGTGCTGCCGGCAGACGTGGTGGTACAGTTATCGACACCACACAAAAAAGCCTGACTAAAACTGGCTTCACTGTATTCAGGCAGCATGGCGACAATACCCGCCGTACTATGAATACCCCGTAAACGCATCGTGATAGCGGGAAGCTCAGCACCCCCACTTACTATAAAGATGCACGGCTGCTGCATCTGTGCCGCGGCTTCCGCCAACTGCCATAATTGCGTTAGCCCTTGCGCGCATTGCACGTTGTATCCGTGATCGTTTAGGGCTTTTGCTAACACCGCCCCTGTAAAGCCTTGCTTCTGCAATGACTGGGTAACGTACCAATAAACGGTAGTAATCCCTTCTACACACATGACATTTTCCCTCGCGCAGCCCACAGCAAATAGTAACAAATAGTTATAACACTAATGTGTTATTAAACAAATACCAAAGTATTACAATTAAAGCGTTCAATAGTGCTCGTGAGCACTTTTGGACAAAACCTTCGTAAGGCACGCAACGCTTTGGGCTTAACCCAGCAACAGCTGGCGGATATAGTTCAGCTATCGCAAGCCGCTATCTCCAGCTACGAGCGTGGGGACCGTGCGAGCAGCCGCGAAGTATTACGTCTTGCTAATGCGTTAAAAGTGGATGCCAATTGGTTAGAAGGCCGAAGCACAGCAGCGGTTACACGTCCTTTATCTACGCCCACTCTTGCAGAGCCAGAGGCGAACACCGCGCTCGATATTCCCTTCCAGTTTGAATGGCCATTTACTAGGGTAAGCCCTTTAGCCTACTACCAATTAGGCGAAAGCGAACGTAGAATGGTAGAAGACTTAGCTTTGTCGTTAGTCGAAAACCGACGTCGCGATTAATCCTTTTTTCCTCGCTATTTATTTTCTTGGGCGCGTGCCATACCGCAGCCTGCCTACAGCGACCTTAGGGAACCTTACAACTGCTAACGACTCTAAGCTCTAGAAGCACTTTTAGTCCTTGCTAGTGCATGACTGCTATGGAGGATGCTATGTTGAAACGTATTCTTGATAGGTCGTTATATGGTGTGGGTGTTGCCATGATGCTTGTCGTTGCAGCATGGGCAATTAACAAGGCCTTCGATTTTGGCTGGTTTTCCACACTTAGCGCTTCAAAAACCTTCTTTAGTTTGGCAATGTTAATGGCCATGCTATTTCTTGGGCAAATTCTTGCCCCGCTGTTCAGCACAACTCACCTTCCTGCTCGTACCGAGCATCTAGGCACTACTGCAGAAAAAAACCCTGCTCAAGGTTACTAGAGCAGGGTCGCTTTGCTTAACAGCGTCTAATCGTACATCCGGTATTCTAACCGGGTGTGGGTTTTAGCTTGGCTGCACGGCATACAAATAGAGCTCAACGCGGCGGTTCATCGCACGGCCTTCTGCTGTGCCATTATCAGCAATCGGCTCGTTAGGGCCACGGCCTTCAGAGGTTAATACCGCTCCCGATACGCCTTGCTGTTGCAAGTAATTGGTTACTGCATTCGCACGGTTAACTGATAAGGTTTGGTTAACTTGTAGTGATCCTGTGCTATCGGTATGCCCGATAGATTTAGCTCGCACCTCTGGGTGTTGGATAAGTGCGCGCGCTACGCTGTCCAGAACCGGTAGCAACTCAGGTTTTAGCTGATACTTGCCGGTATCAAAGGAAACATTACTTGGAATGTTGACTTTCAGGGTGCCGTCCGGCATTTCCGTTACGTCCACGCCAAGGCTAGTTGCACCAGACTCTTGCACGTCGTTTTTAATGCCCGACCAGTTATAACCAACAATACCGCCAGCTACCGCACCAATACCGGCACCGATGGCTGCAGCCTCGCTACTATCCCCGATTAGAACCCCTAAACCTGCTCCTATCGCTGCACCGGCTCCAGCACCAGTTGCTGTACGGCCTCCTGTGCCCATATCCGCGCATCCGGCTATTAAAGCAGCCATACCAACGCAAGCAACGACACGACCTAATTTGTACGAGACGTTCATCTTCTTCTCCTTGTCCAGTCAACACCCAACTAATGATTGAGTGGAGTTATGCTAGCAAGGCTTTCGCTTTGTAACTGTTACAGATTGGTTCCAAAGTGCTATCGTTGACCAATCTTGACAGATGGCAGCCTCCCCACCAAGGCAAGATGGCCGCTTGGTTACCGGACACCTAAAACAGCCGTGCGCCTGAAGCTTCAACCCGGAATTAGTGCATGATTTGACTAAGAAACTCGCGAGTGCGCGCGTGTTGGGGCTGATCAAAAAAAGCGTCTGGCGTGTTTTGCTCAACAATTTGTCCATTGTCCATAAATACCACGCGGTCTGCTGCTTTACGGGCAAAGCCCATCTCATGGGTCACACACAACATGGTCATTCCCGTCGTAGCGAGCTCTAACATGACCTCTAGCACTTCTTTCACCATTTCTGGATCCAGTGCCGAGGTTGGCTCATCAAACAGCATCACCTTAGGTTTCATGCACAAAGAACGTGCAATGGCCACGCGCTGCTGCTGGCCTCCAGAGAGTTGGCCGGGGTATTTATGTGCTTGTTCCGGAATTCGTACCCGTTCAAGGTAGTCCATTGCCGTCGCTAAGGCCTGAGCTTTGCTTTGTTTCAGCACCCAGATTGGGCCCAGTGTTAGATTCTCTAGTACGGTTAAATGGGGAAACAAATTAAAGTGCTGAAAAACCATGCCCACATCGCGGCGAATCAACTCGATGCGTTTAAGGTTATCGCTAAGCTCTACCCCATCTACGGTAATGGTGCCGGACTGATGCGCCTCCAAACGGTTAATACAGCGAATTAAGGTGGACTTGCCCGAACCGGACGGGCCACAGATGACAATACGCTCGCCCTTTGCAACGTCTAAATTAATGTCACGCAGCACATGGAACTGTCCGAACCATTTATTCACATCAGTTAGACGAATCATCGTCTCAGGCATAGGTTACTCCTTCGGCGCATCGTTACACCTCAAACACGCTGGTCATGCGCCAAACGTTGCTCGATACTGCGGCTGTAACGGGAAATGCTGTAGCAGAAAACAAAATAAATCGCAGCGATAAATAAGTAGGCCTCGGTGCTGAAACCACGCCACGCGGCATCCGCTAACGCGGCTTTGGTGGCCTGCGTTAAGTCGAAAATACCAATGACCACCACCAACGAGGTGTCCTTAAATAAGGAAATAAAAATGCTGACTAGCGGGGGAATCACCACTTTTAAAGCCTGCGGCAGAATGATCTTACGCATGGTCATCCAATAGCCCAGACCTATGGATTCGGCACCTTCGTATTGCCCTTTAGGTATGGCTTGCAAGCCCCCACGAACAGTTTCCGCAATGTAGGCTGCGGCAAACATAATGATGGCAATTTGCGCACGCAACAATTTGTCGATATTGAAGCCCTCGGGCATAAACAGCGGCAACATAACCGATGACATGAACAGCAAACTAATTAACGGCACGCCGCGGATTAGCTCGATATACACCACGCACACCGCTTTGATGGCAGGTAGATGCGAGCGTCGGCCCAAGGCCAACAACACCCCCAATGGAAAGGCAAAAGCCAAACCAAAGGTTGCCAACATTAACGTTAAAGGCAGACCACCCCAACGGCTGTTTTCAACATAACTTAAGCCCAACACCCCGCCCCACATCAGCACAGCAAACAGACTTAGCCCGCCAACCCACAGCCATACCAATGCTGGTCGCCAGAAACGGCGCAAACAACTTATATAGATGAGCAAAATGAGTAGCAGCGAGGCAATTAACGGACGCCACTGCTCGTCGTAAGGATAGACTCCAAACAGAATTAAGCGGTGTTTTTCAGCAATAAACGCCCAACAAGCGCCTGCTGCTGCACGGCAGGTTTGTGCATTCTCGGCACTGAAGGTGGCATTAAGCCAGCCCCATTCAAACAACGCTGGCAAGCCCATTAGCGCAAGCCACAGTAACAACAGACTTAATACGGTATTCGCAGGCGTAGAGAATAGATTACGGTGCAACCACGCGAAAACACCCACACTTACTTTGGGCGGCAGCGGCGACGGGTTGAATGCCTTATCCATCTTAGCGCTCCACCAGCGCCATGCGCTTGTTATACCAATTCATGAACACAGAGATGGACAGACTTACCGTTAGGTAGGCCGCCATAATAATCAATACCCCTTCAATCGCCTGCCCAGTTTGATTCAGGGTTGTGTTCACCACCGACACAATATCTGGATAACCGATAGCCACAGCCAGCGAACTGTTTTTCGTTAAGTTTAAGTATTGGCTGGTCATGGGTGGAATAATCACCCGCAACGCTTGTGGCAAGATAACCAGCGCTAAGGTGTGCGAACGTGGCAAGCCGATGGCGGCTGCCGCTTCCCACTGCCCTGCACTAACAGCCTGAATGCCCGAGCGCACCACTTCGGCCACAAAAGCGGAGGTGTAAATAATTAACCCTACCAGCAAGGCGAAAAACTCGGGGCTTAAGCTCATGCCCCCCACAAAGTTAAAGCCGCGTAATACCGGCACCTCGGGCTGTAACGATGCGCCGCTTAACCACACCACGACGGCCGGTACAACGAACACAATCCCTAAGGCCATGCGCCCCAAGGCTAAACGCTTGCCGGTACGTTCTTGATGCCGTTTCACCGCAACGCCCAATAGCGTAATTAACACTAAGGCCAGCGCAATACCAGCCACCATCCAAAGCACCGTAGCCGCCTCTAAACTGGGCATTTTTAAACCACGGTTGGATAAGAACACGCCCGGTAAAAGCTCATGCGCATTACGCGGGCCGGGCATGGTTTCAGTAATTAAGGCATACCAAAAGAAGAGTTGCAGCAACAAGGGCACATTACGCATCACCTCAATGTAAGCCGCTGATACCTTGGATACGAGCCAATTAGAAGATAAGCGGGCCACGCCCAACACCGTACCGAGCAAGGTCGCAAACACAGCCCCAATAAGCGAGACTTTAAGGGTGTTCATAATACCCACCAGCACGGCTCGGCCATAGCTATCGGTAGGTTGGTAAGCAATAACCGACTCACCAATCGCAAACCCAGCTTCGCGACCCAAAAAATCAAAACCGGTGGAAATATTACGCACAGACAAATTGTGCAGCGTGTTACTGACCAAGTACCACACTGCCACACCGATCAGGCCCACGACGACGACTTGATAAATAAGCCCGCGAACAAAAGGATCGCTCCAACTGAGCTTTCGCTTAGGCTTTACGCTGGTTTTCGCTGGGGTCATATTGTTTCACTATTTACACTCGTAACAAGCTCTGTCTTCAACTTCACTAACTGGTTGCACATTAAACCATTAAATGCTCATGCTCTTGTTATACCCTTATAGCGTAGGTACTGCTTAGCTAACATGCTATATCCCTACCGCCTTTTATCTTTAAGGATAAAATAAGCCACACGGTTCAGGTACCCTTACCTGCCTGCCACACGTTGACGCTCTATTACTGCTTTTTATGCTGCAACTATGATCCAATTCAAGCACGTATTTAAATCCTATGGTCGCGGTAAAAACATACTGGCGGACATTAACTTTGATATACAGGCAGGTGAGTTTATTTTTGTATCGGGCCCGTCGGGCGCTGGTAAGTCCACCCTGTTAAAACTGATCGGTGGGCTAGAACCTCCCAGCCGCGGATCCGTGATTGTAAAGGGTCAGCAGGTGCATAAGCTTAGCGCACGGGCCCACCCTTATCTGCGCCGCGCCGTAGGGGTCATTTTGCAAGACACACACCTACTGTACGACCGCAACGCTATTCATAATGTGCTCTTACCCCTTGAGGTGCTGGGCTTAGAGCGCAGCGTCTCCTTAAAACGTGCGCGCGCAGCCATGGAAAAAGTGGGGCTAGCGGGCAAAGAAGAATTTAACCCTGTGGAAATGTCGGGGGGTGAACAACAACGATTGGCCATCGCTCGCGCTATCGTTAATCGGCCAGCTATTCTGATTGCAGACGAGCCCACCGCAAACCTTGATGCCACCAGCGCTGCACGTATTATGGATGTGTTTCTTGATTTTAACCGCGTCGGTGTTACGACCTTGATTGCTTCACACGACCATCGGCTCATGGCTAAATATGCCCGTCGCACCATGCTGATCGAAGATGGTCGCTTTAGCGACCGCGCAGGAGTGGCACTATGAACCGCTGGTTACGTCAACATCGTTATGCCTTGTTGGTGGCCTTACGTCGCCTTGCTCAACAGCCCTTTTCCTCGGTAGCCAATATTTTTGTTATTGCGCTTACCCTCGCGGTACCCATTATTAGCTGGTCCATTCTGGTATCCGCTCAGCCTTTGGCCACGCAATTACCCGTTAATGCAGAAATCACGCTGTATTTAACGATGGATCAGGATGACGCCGCGGCCCAGTCGCTGTTAGGCCAAATTCAGGCCGAACATGGCGATGAGTTAGCGTCTATACAACATGTGTCTCCCCAAAGCGCCTACAACGACTTGTTGAACAACCCCATATGGGCTGACGCCTTAACCACCTTGGGCGAAAACCCGCTTCCACACACACTTATTTTGAATCTAGCTGATTCGCCTGAACAGGCCGCCATTGCCTTAAGGCTGGCAGAGCAAATGAGTCAACTCAGCGCAGTTGAGCGCGTACAGTTGGATAGTGATTGGGTGCGCCGCTTGGAAGCCTTACTGTACTTTGGGCAGATCGCCCTACTGCTACTTAGCCTTAGCGTCATGGTAATTGTGATTGCAACCGTATTTAATACCGTACGCCTGCAGGCCCTTAGCCAGCGCGAAGAAATTGCCGTAGCACGATTAGTGGGCGCAACAGAAAGTTTTGTGCGTCGTCCCTTTTTATATCAAGGCGCGCTAACTGGCCTGCTAGCCAGTGGTGTCGCTGTTGTGCTGGCCATTCTGGCTTTACAGCCCTTAAGCGATGCCCTAAATCGCCTCGCCGCCACCTATGAGCTACAGGTGTACTTGCGCTTGCCCGATGCCGTTAGCTTGGTATTAGCTACGTTTATGGCTGTGCTGGTCGCAGCCCTGGCGGCACGATGGTCGGTTACCCGCAGCACCCGTTTTTAACCTAATGACTGATAGCCTTAACCCCAAAGCCACCACCGCCCATTTTGCCCAACGCATTGTTAGCTGGCAGCGCCAGCACGGCCGACAACATTTACCGTGGCAGCATCATGCTGACCCATACAAAGTATGGTTATCTGAAATCATGCTGCAGCAAACCCAAGTTAGCACGGTGCTGTCGTACTACGAACGCTTTTTAGAACGTTTCCCTACGGTGTTAGCACTGGCTAAGGCAAGCCAAGACGAGGTCATGCCCTATTGGGCTGGTTTAGGCTATTACGCTCGGGCACGCAATCTACACCGTTGCGCCCAAGTTGTTGTGAATGAATACCAAGGCCAATTCCCACGCTCTAGTGAACAGTTAGCCACCTTGCCCGGTATCGGCCCTTCAACCGCGTCAGCCATAGCCGCTTTCTGTTTTGGCGAACGCTCGCCCATTATGGACGGCAATGTGAAGCGTGTGTTTACGCGCTACTTTGGTATTTATGGCCATCCACAAAAACGTGCTGTTGATCAAAC
>DATGRU010000041.1:0-7490 GCA_035303295.1 Paenalcaligenes sp. | reverse complement strand
GCTTGCCATTTTCTTAGCATTCGCTTTAGCCGCTGTGGCCAGCTCGGCAATTAAACTGCCCGAGTACAACTGCACACGATCCACCTGCACCACACCCAATGAAATCGTAATAAGCGGATGAAACACCTTCACCTGCTGGCGGTTTTCAGTGGTGTAGCCCCCTTGCAGTAAATGCTCGGGGCTATATATATTGCGCAAGGCTAAGGGCAGACTTTCAATAATCCGATTACAACGAGCTTCCCAGTCGGAACTACGAAACACCACGATGAAGTCATCGCCGCCCACATGCCCCACAAAATCCAGATCAGGGTCTACATGCTCTAAAAACAGCTTAGCTGTGATTTGAATCACATCGTCGCCTTTGCGATAACCATATAGATCGTTAAATGGCTTGAAATTATCAAGGTCGCCATAGCACACTGCAAAGGGTTCTCCGCTATCAAGCAGCATATCAATATGCTCATTAATGGGAACATTCCCTGGCAATTGCGTCAGAGGATTCGCATAGCGCGCTGCCCGCAATTGCAATTGCGACACTTCGCGCATTAGTTCTAAGCTAGAGCCCACCCCTAAGTAAGCACCGTCTCGGGTGATAATAAAACCATCGGTCATGTGATGGCTGGCGCCACCAGCAATTAACTGGCTAACTTCATGCAAACTGGTATTTTGGTCTACGATTAACGGGGCATGCTCAAGAATGTCGCGGCAAGGCCGGTTACCGTACAGCTCACGGTGAAAGGGTCGTGCCAACAAATCGAACAAACGATCGCGACGTAACAAGCCAATGGGCAGCCCATCGCGCAATAACACCAAGGTATCTAAGCGATCATTTTTCTGGAACTGGTCGTACACCGTTTTGGTAGCAATGGTGTCCTCTACCGTAGGCGCTTTATGCAACACTTTTTTGACGGTAATCGGTTTGTCTGCACGCATTAGCGCTCGTGCTAACGAAGCACCGAAGGGCGTTTTAAAAATGGAGGCAAAGCCCTCGCCCAACTCGCGCGGCGGGCGCTCTTGCGGTCTACCCAACAGGTAGCCCTGCCCATAGGGCACACCTAAGCGGCGTAGGGTGGTTAGCTCGGCTACCGTTTCGATTCCTTCTGCAACCACCATGGTTTGCGCTTGCTGCGCAATTTCACAAATAGAACGCACAAATTGCTGTTTAAGTGGATCCGTGCTGATGTTCTGAATAAAATAACGGTCGATTTTGACGTAATCGGGACGCAATTCAGACCACAAGGTTAAGCTGGAAAACGCGTCGCCCAGATCATCAATAGCAATTTGCACACCCAAATCACGGTATTTTAGTGCTGCCCGCCTAAGCTGCTGATAGTCATTGGTGGCATCACCTTCGGTCAGCTCAATGACTATATTCTGATGCTCGCCGTTGGTAATAAGCTCCATTAAATCAGAGGTATTAGAGTCTGAGTTAAAGTCACGACGTAATAAGTACGGGCTAGAGTTTAAAAACAGCTTTCCGGGCAAACCCAACTGACGAAAATGCTGGATATGCAACTCCCAACACAAGCGCTCAAGCTCGTAGGTTCGGCCATTTTGCTTAGCTTCGGCGAACAACGTAACCGGAGAATACAGTAGCGAGTCGCGCGGCCCTCGGATTAACCCTTCGTAGCCAATAATGGCCCCAGAGCGCATATTGATAATGGGCTGAAATAATGACGTAAGCGCCTTTTTCTGCAGTATTTCCTCAAGCGCGGCTTGCATTTTGCACCTTAATTACCGTCATGTCAGACATGACCTTAACCACCTGATACCCACTATCCTCGATAGTGCTAACAAAGTTTAACAATTTCCCAGCCTAATCAAAAAGCTAATTTGACAACCCGATCACCCGCTCTTTAAGCTTTAGCTTAATGAATCTCCTCACCGCTTTAGTTTTATTTTCACAGGTAATGTAACGATGCAATACAAAGCAGTATTGTTGGACTTAGACGGCACGTTGGTAAACTCCATCCCTGATATTGCCGCGGCCACGAACCACATGCTGCTAGCACTAGGGCGGCCCGAACAATCGCTAGAGCTCATTACAAGTTTCGTAGGCAAAGGCACCGATGTGCTCGTACAACGTGCATTACGACATGGCCAAAACGAAGTGGAGCTAGACGAACAGCTATACCAAGAAGCCCGCAGCCTCTTCGCGCAGTATTACGAGCAAAGCAACGGCCAACAATCCGCTCTGTACGAAGGCGTATTCGAAGGCTTATCGGCCTTCAAAGCGATGGGCTGTAAACTGGCTGTGGTCACAAACAAACCCATTGGTTTCACCCATCCTTTGCTCAAAGCCGTCGGGCTCACCCCCTACTTCGACCTCGTGGTCGGCGGCGACACGACGCCTCAGAAAAAACCCCATCCTCTACCTTTTTTATACGCCTGCGAACAACTCGGATTCGCTCCGGCTGAGTGCTTAGTCGTGGGCGACTCAGGCAACGACGCACTGGCTGCCCGAGCTGCCAACATGGATGTACTCGTAGTGCCTTACGGCTATAACGAAGGAATAAACGTGCAAACTTTAGATGTCGATGGTATAGTTTCTTCTATTGCCGATGCGGCAAAGTGGGCGCGTAGTGCGTCTGCCCAGTAAAAACACTGTTTAATTTGTTTTAAAGAATGATGTTAGCTACCCACACACACGTTATTACTCCTAGCGCCTCTTGGCGCTGGTGGCGTTTGTGTTCCGGGTAGCCAACTTTGCTGTCTCGGTGTAGTCGTAAGCGCCTAACGCTTCTACAAATACTGCACCCTCTCAGAAAATAGCCCGGAACTTATTGTTGGCCGGGCTTTTTTGTATTCTGTCCCGGCCTTGCCAAACTGCATACTCAAAGGCCTCTACATGACAGAAATCGAATTTCAGGCACTGGCTGCCGAAGGATACAACCGAATCCCTCTCATTGCCGAAACCTATGCCGACCTCGACACACCCTTATCTATTTACCTAAAACTGGCACACAACGTACCGGGCGGTGGCCGTAACACCTGCTTGCTGGAATCGGTCGTGGGTGGCGAACGCTTCGGTCGTTATTCCTTTATTGGCCTGCCCGCCAAAACCGTTATCCGCGCCACCGGCACGCTAACCGAAGTGGTACACAACGGGGAAGTCGTCGAACAATACGAAGGCGACCCACTAACTTTTATCGAAAGCTATAAAGCACGTTTTAATGTGGCCTTACGCCCCGGCATGCCTCGTTTTGCAGGTGGTTTAGCGGGTTACTTTGGTTACGATACGGTGCGGCACATCGAGCCTTCGCTGGGCGCACCGAAAAAGCCTTTTCCCGCCGGACAAGAGGGTGACACACCCGATATCATGCTCTTGCACATTGACGAGCTCGTCATTGTGGACAACCTAAGTGGTCGTACGTACTTAATCGTCTACGCTGACCCCAATGTGGCCGAAAGCTACAACAAGGGCCGTCGTCGCCTTAAAGAACTACGTGAAAAATTGCGTACGCCTGTTGTCATTCCTTACGCCTACGCCAGCTTAGAAACCGACGAACGTCGCGACTTCAAAAAAGAAGACTACTTGGCCGCCGTGAAACAAGCCAAGCAATACATCACTGACGGTGAAGTCATGCAGGTACAAGTAGGCCAAGTCATTACTAAGCCCTTCCGCGACGCGCCCCTATCGCTCTATCGTGCGCTGCGTTCCCTGAATCCCTCACCCTACATGTACTTCTGGAACTTCGACGATTTCCAAGTAGTAGGCTCATCGCCCGAAATTCTGGTTCGCCAAGAAAAAGAATTGATCGAGGGCGA
Source organism: Paenalcaligenes sp. (assembly GCA_035303295.1). Taxonomy (GTDB): domain Bacteria; phylum Pseudomonadota; class Gammaproteobacteria; order Burkholderiales; family Burkholderiaceae_B; genus Paenalcaligenes. The sequence goes on along the minus strand of DATGRU010000041.1, from coordinate 3,722 downwards.
GTACAAACAGATTGCGACCATCCGCCCCCTAGCTGGTACCCGTAAACGTGGTGCCACCCCCGAAGAGGATCAACGCTTAGCAGAAGACTTACTGGCCGACCCTAAAGAGCGCGCCGAGCACGTCATGCTAATCGACCTAGCCCGCAACGACATTGGGCGCATCGCTAAAGGCGGTACCGTCAAAGTAACTGAAACCATGTCCATCGAACGCTACTCACATGTACAACACTTAGTGTCGAACGTGCGTGGCGAAGTGGCCGACGATGTCTCTACCCTTGATGTGCTACGCGCTGCTTTCCCCGCTGGCACCCTTACCGGCGCACCCAAAGTACGCGCCATGGAAATCATTGATGAGCTCGAACCGGTACGTCGTGGCATTTACGGCGGTGCAGCAGGCTACCTTAGCTACAGTGGCGAGATGGATTTAGCCATCGCAATTCGCACCGGTGTGATCAAAAATGGCATGTTGTATGTGCAAGCCGCCGCAGGGATTGTGGCCGACTCTGACCCTGAAGCCGAATGGCAAGAAACCGAAGCCAAAGCACGTGCCTTACTGCGTGCGGCGGAACAAGTACAGCTTGGTCTGGACGAGCCCATTTAAGCTGGTACACCGCTAAACCTTTGCTAAACGGCCACGATGATAAACAACGCCAAACCTAATCAATTGATACTTTCCTGCGCAGGTGCCCTATGCTGCTAATGCTTGATAACTACGACTCCTTTACCTACAACTTGGTGCAATATTTCAATGAGCTAGGTGTAGAGGTTGTGGTCCATCGTAATGATCAAATTACCATTGACGAAATTGAAGCCCTGAAACCATCACGCATTTGCGTGTCGCCAGGCCCCAGCACACCTGCAAATGCAGGAATTTCTATTCCGCTTATTCGCCACTTTGCTGGCAAACTTCCGCTACTGGGTGTGTGCTTAGGCCACCAAGCCATCGGCGAAGCCTTTGGCGGTAAAACCGTGCACGCCAAACAAATTATGCATGGCAAGGTATCCCCTATTACACATAACAACACCGACGTCTTTGCTGGGCTACCTTCGCCCTTTAACGTCACCCGCTACCACTCCTTAGCCATTGATCGTCAAAGCCTACCTGAATGCTTAGAAATCACCGCGCAAACCGAAGATGGTGAAATTATGGGTGTTCGACACAAAGATTTCGCGATCAGCGGGGTACAGTTCCACCCTGAGTCAGTGCTTAGCGAACATGGCCACGCCTTACTCAAAAACTTCCTCACGATTTAACTGCATAACTGAACAGCTTAAGGATAATCATGACCCCCATCACTCCTACCGAGGCACTCGTACGCTGCATTGAACATCGGGAAATTTTCCACGACGAGATGCTGCATCTCATGCGTTTGCTCATGAAGGGTGAGCTCTCCCCTCAAATGTCAGCGGCCTTACTTATCGGCTTACGCGTCAAAAAAGAAACCATTGGTGAAATCACCGCCGCTGCTAAGGTAATGCGCGAGTTCTCGGTACCCGTCGCCACGCCTGACCCCGAGAACCTGCTGGATATGTGCGGTACCGGTGGCGATGGCAGCAACACCTTCAACATTTCCACCACCGCTATGTTTGTTGCTGCTGCAGCGGGCGCACAAGTCGCCAAACATGGTGGCCGTAGCGCATCCTCGTCCTCGGGTAGCGCGGATGTACTCGAACACTTGGGCGTTAACCTGAATATCAGCCCCGAACAAGTGTCCGAGTGCCTTTCCGCCACAGGCATCGGTTTTATGTTTGCCCCTGCTCATCATGGCGCCATGAAGAACGTAGCTGCCGTACGTAAAGAACTGGCTGTTCGCACGCTATTTAATCTATTAGGCCCCCTCACCAACCCTGCTAATGCGGGTAACCAGTTAATGGGCGTGTTCCACCCCGACTTAGTCGGTATCCAAGTGCGCGTTATGCAACAACTGGGCGCTAAGCACGTGCTCGTGGTGCATGGCCGCGATGGCATGGATGAAGCCTCTACCGGTGCGGCCACCATGGTGGGCGAGCTAAAAGACGATAAAATCTCTGAATACGAGATCCACCCTGAGGATTACGGCATCACGATGAGCTCGTACCGTAATATTCAGATTAACTCACCGCAGGAATCCGCTGAGCTGATGTTACAGGCCTTGGATAACATCCCTGGCACCGCCCGTGATATCGTAGGCTTTAACGCCGGGCTGGCTATTTACACAGCAAACAAAGCCTCCAGCATTGAAGAAGGCTTAAAGATCGCCTTTGAAACTTTAGCCTCGGGTGCCGCTCGAGCCAAGCTGGACGAGTTCTGCAACTACACACGGAAGTTAAATTCATGAACGATATACTCGCACGCATTTTAGAAACCAAAAAAGCGGAAGTTGCCATTGCCCGGCAATTACGCAGCGAGTCGGAATTGCTGCGCGAAGCCAAAAACCGCAAAGACGTACGGGGCTTTGCCCGAGCGCTAAATGACAAAAATGCGCAAGGCAAATCCGCAGTGATCGCTGAAATCAAAAAAGCCTCCCCATCCAAAGGGATCATCCGCGAGAACTTCAACCCCAGTGATATTGCCTCGCTCTATGCCGCTCACGGTGCCGCATGCTTATCCGTGCTGACCGACGTGCAATATTTCCAAGGCACATACGATCACTTGCGTCAGGCTCGCGCCGCGTGTTCACTACCTGTGTTACGCAAAGACTTCATTATTGATCCCTACCAAATCATTCATGCTCGCGCGATGGGTGCCGACTGCATCCTCTTAATTGTTGCCGCGCTCGAATTGGCGCAACTACGCGAATTTGAAGCACTCGCATTCGAGTTAGGTATGGATGTACTGGTTGAAGTACATGGTCGCGAAGAACTGGATACCGCTCTGCAGCTGGAAACCACCCTGTTGGGCATTAATAACCGAGACTTACGCACCTTCGAGGTCTCACTTGATAACACCTTGTCACTGCTTGATGACGTGCCTGACAATAAGCTAGTGGTAACGGAAAGCGGTATTTTGTCGCGTGCCGATGTAGACACCATGCGTGCACACAACGTTAATGCCTTTTTAGTAGGCGAAGCCTTTATGCGCCAGCCAAATCCCGGTGTGGCTCTGGAAGAGCTTTTCTTTAGCGCCTAATAACCTTTTGCGCACACCTAAGCGGTCACTTTATCCGCTGGTGTGCTGCAAACTTCGTGCTAGTGCTGATGAGCATACCTCCATCACCAACTCAACTGGGGCTGCTGGATAACACCCCACAGAACACGCTAACAGACAGCCTGCTCTCGCAGGCTCAAGCGCTGCCCGACAATTGGCGCACTGTGTTTGAAGAAAACCCCGATTTACAAGGCTCTGTTCGCCTTTTAGATCATTGGCTACAGCAACGCCAGCGCACGGGCGCCATTATTTATCCCCGTCATCCATTTAAAGCCTTAGAGTTAATTGAACCTCAAAAGGTTAAGCTAATTATTCTCGGCCAAGACCCCTATCATGGCCCTGAACAAGCTCAAGGGCTCTCATTCTCGGTGCCCGATACGGTGCGTTGCCCACCTAGTCTGCGCAATATCTTTAAAGAACTCGCACTGGAATACCCCGATCAAGCAGCGCAATCTAGCCACGACTTAAGCCGTTGGGCCACACAAGGCGTGCTGCTATTGAACACCGCACTAACCGTCGAAAACGCTAAAGCAGCGTCGCACAGCGGTAAAGGCTGGGAGCCCATAACCGACGCCTTAATTAGCCATCTGTTTCG
>DATGRU010000040.1:0-35221 GCA_035303295.1 Paenalcaligenes sp. | reverse complement strand
CCCCGGCCGCACCCGCTGCCATGGCAGCCAAAGGGCCAAATACGGCCAGATTAATGCCCCACAAAAACAGAGCCCACATCAACACACGGCCGACGTCTAGCCCACCAAACCAATCAGCAAAAACGGAATTGGCTGCTTCACGCTCTACCGGATAGCGACTAAACGTGGGTTTACGCAAGAAACGAAAAAAATCTCGCAACTCTTCCCGAAAATACACTCGCTTTTCCACGCTATTACACCCGATTAGCCACGTGTAATTCACGTGCTACCGCTTCGGTATCACCACTCAACAAGTCGGGCAGAATACGATCACAACGTGCTAGGGCTTCATTAATTTCTTCTAGCTCGACCTTACGCGGCGCGTTAAGCACAAAAGCGGCCACCTGTTGCGCCAAACCCAAGGTACGTGGATGCCCAATACCCAAGCGCAAACGCCAATAATTCGGGCCGCCTAGCACCTGATGAATATCACGTAAGCCATTATGACCCGCATGACCTCCACCAAACTTAATCTTTACTTGTCCTGGCAATAAATCAAGCTCGTCATGCAGCACAACAACTTGCTCGGCTTCAAGCTTATAAAAGCGAGCCAACGCACCCACCGCCATACCAGAGCGATTCATAAAGGTAGTGGGCTTAGCGATAATCACCGCTTCACCATCAAAGCGCCCTTTCGCCACCCAAGCGGAAAAGTTTTTTTCCAATGTAAAACGGGCACCCAACTGGTCAGCAAACATATCTGCCAGCCAAAAACCGGCATTATGACGTGTTAATTCGTACTCTGGACCGGGGTTACCTAACCCCACAATCAAACGTATCGGTTTACTCATAAAAGCCACATTCTTTTTGGACGCTACCGCCACACAAAAACAAACCCCTGCCAGCATAAGCCGGCAGGGGTTGAGATGCAAAGCAAAACTATGCTGCAAACGTTACGCTAATAACGCCCACCAAGCACGTATTACTCTTCGCTAGCGCTTTCGTCACCAGCTTCGTCTGCACCTTCTTCATCGTCAGCAGCTTGACCGCCACCGGTTGCCAGCGCAGCTGCCAACACAGGGTCTGGATCGGTGCTAGCACCCGCGTACTCAACGCCTTCAGGCAGCGTAACAGCAGACAAGGTCAATGTAGCGTTAGCTTCCATTTGGCCAAGATCCACTTCGATGGAAGTAGGCAGGTTAGCAGGCAAACATGTGATTTCCAAATCGACCAGCACTTGGCTGATAACTTGGTTGTGCAGTTTAACAGCAGGCGCCTCGTCACCATTCACGAATGCCAGAGGTACACGTGTCGTAATGGCTTCAGTGGCGGATACGCGCTGGAAATCCACGTGCAGAACTTGCTGCTTGTAAGGATGCCATTGCACGGAACGCAACAAGACTTTTACAGGCTTGCCGTCGAGTTCCATGGTAAGAATCGACGCGTGGAAAACGTCTTTACGTAAGTCGTGGTAGATCTGGTTGTGATCTAGGGTGACAGGTGTTGGTTCGGCTGTGCCACCATATACAATGGCAGGAACCTGACCAGCGCGACGCAGGCGGCGGCTCGCACCCGAACCCTGTACGCTACGCGTGGAAGCTGAGAATTTCATGGGTTAACTCCAAAGTGACCCGAAGGCCGGTTACTGATGCAAGTTTTTTTCTTGCATACAACTAAGGCTTACCGCGACCAGTAAGCCTAAAAAACTTAATCAACGAATAGCGAGCTAACCGACTCTGCATTAGAAATGCGCAGCATGGTTTCACCTAGCAACGCAGCGCAGGATAGCTGACGAATTTTCTCGCATTGTCGCGCCTCGGCAGACAATGGAATGGTGTCAGTAACGACCAGCTCGTTTAATTGTGAGTTAGCAATACGCTCGATGGCTTCGCCAGACAGCACCGGATGTGTACAGTAGGCGTATACCGCGCCAGCACCGCGTTCTTTTAGTGCTTCGGCTGCCTTACACAACGTACCTGCAGTATCCACCATGTCATCCATTAGGATGCAGGTGCGACCATTGACGTCACCGATGATGTTCATCACTTCGGACACGTTGGCACGTGGACGGCGCTTATCAATAATAGCCAGATCGGCCTCGAGCTGTTTCGCTAAGGCTCGTGCACGTACAACCCCACCAATATCGGGCGAAACCACAACTAAATTTTCGTGGTTACAACGCCAGATATCACCCAACAAAATGGGGGAGGCGTAAATGTTATCAACAGGGATATCGAAAAACCCCTGAATTTGATCCGCGTGGAGATCCATGGTCATGACACGGTCTACACCGGCCACTTGTAACATATTGGCTACAACTTTCGCCGAAATCGCAACACGCGCCGAACGGGGGCGGCGATCTTGACGAGCGTAACCAAAGTAAGGAATGGCGGCGGTAATACGTCCAGCCGAAGCACGACGCAACGCATCAACCATTACCATGATTTCCATGAGGTTGTCGTTAGTGGGTGCACAGGTGGGCTGAAGTACAAAAACGTCGCGTCCGCGAACGTTTTCATTAATTTCGACCATGACTTCGCCGTCGGAGAAACGGCCTACCGTCATTTTTCCCAAAGACATATCTAGGTGATTAACAACATCGACAGCCAAACGAGGGTTAGCTGTGCCTGTGAAAATCATGAAGCGGTCGTGTGCCATGAGGTATGCGGATGTAGAAATGCAATAAAAAAGCAAAGCTGTTGGCCGCAGCCCTACAGGTTACGACTCAACAGCTTTACATTACCGCAGACTGATTAGGTCTGGAAAGTGGCTGGGGAAGAAGGATTCGAACCTTCGCATGCCGGAATCAAAATCCGGTGCCTTAACCAGCTTGGCTATTCCCCAAATTCGTATTACGACAACCAGTTTCGTAGCGGGTGATCATCAAGACCGGCAACTAACCAATGCCCTGCGACCAACTTCCGCGCCTCACTGGAGGCCTGAAGCATTTTACTTCTGATGCGCTCGTGTTGTACTACTGCATTTTCGTAGTGACTGTGCTCTACAAAAACACATGAACCCGAGCCCGTCATTCTAGCATGTAAATCTAAACCCTGCAAGCCAGAAATTACTTCAGATACTGACTTATATTTTTTGCAGACTATCGATTCCAGATCGTTATTTCCGAATAACGGCAGTGATTCTAGCACGTTATTTTTTTGACTACAAGCTAGTGCAGTTCGATCTGTTAGCCAACGAGTAAAGTCCGTAATTATGACGCTGGGTGTATTCCTTGTCAAGCCCTCGTCGGAAAAAATGTCGGCTGTAGACACAAAAACATCCGGTTGCAGCACATTATAGTAGCTAGGCGGTAAATCCAATTCATGCAGCTGCTCGCCTACACCCTGAGCAAAAGCATTCGCCCCAAATATAAACACGGGCACATCGGCCCCAAGCTGCAAGCCAAGTTGCATTAACTCGGCGCGCGATAGGCCCGTTCCCCATAAACGGTTCAAGGCCATTAATGTCGTCGCCGCATCGCTAGAGCCCCCGCCCAATCCGCCACCCGCCGGTATCGCTTTAATGCACTCGATTTGTGCACCATACGTGCATCCTGTTGCCTTCTGTAATAACAAGGCGGCCTTAACGATAAGATCGTCAGCTGCCGCCAAACCAGCTAAGCTAGGACGCTCACGGACAATTTTTCCATCGCTACGCCGGTCAAAGCTGAGCGTATCGCACAAATCGATAAAGCGAAATACAGTTTGCAGCAGGTGATAACCATCGGCTCGCCTACCTACAACGTGTAGAAATAAATTTAACTTGGCCGGTGCCGGCACATCATAAAGCTGAGTTGCAGTCATAAGCGCTTAGTTATCGATGACTAACCGTACACTGATATCACCCTGCGCATCATTGCGATTCAGGGTTAATAAGCGTGGCCCCTGCTCATCGTATCGCTGCAGGCGAACACGCCAACCGTCATCCGTAAAAGACGCCGGTTGTTGCGCATCAGCCAGCTCTACGTTGCGGGCTGTTTCCGCCGCCACACCACGTAACCAGTAACGTAATTTAGATACGGGGATGGGGCTGCCTAACACTTGCTCAACCAAGGCATCGGGGCTGGGCGCATACTCGCTACTACCATCAGTACGATAAAGCGTAGCCCCATGCTGCGAAACCACCACGCGGGCCAAAATACTACCCATCGGGTTATGCAAATCTAACTGTAGTTGCTGGTCGACCTCGACCCACGAGAAGCCACCCTGCACCGCATCCCGCTGGCCATTATGGTATTGCACGTTAATGGCAAACCGGCCTGCGCGCGAGAACTCGCCAGTATCCGCTTGCCCCGACGGCGCGACTGGCACAGTGCTACACCCTGCCACCAGTGCAAATAACACCATCACACTAAAAATATGCAAATAGCGTAATAGCCCCATAGGGCGAAGGGAGGATAAGGTCATGGCAACTGCACACCCAGACGTTTAAGGGTTTCCTGTATTGTAGGGTTGTCGGCATCAATAGCAAGGCCTTCAGCCCAGACTTGCATGGCCTCTTCTTCTCGGCCTTTAGCCCAATACACCTCACCCAAATGCGCCGCTACTTCGGCCTCAGGCAACTGCGCATATGAACGTAGCAAGTACTCTAAAGCCCCCTGATTATCGCCAATGCGATACAAATACCAACCGACGCTATCGAGAATATACGGATTATCAGGCTCGAGCTCGAGTGCTTGCTCGAGTAAGTCTTGTGCTTCGTCTAACTTACGATTTTGATCGGCATAGGTATAACCCAAGGCGTTATACGCATTCGCATCCATAGGTTGCAACGCGATGACTTCATGCATTAAGCGCTCGAACCCATCATAATTGCCTTGGCGCTCGTACAGCATCGCCAAATCGTATTTAATTTCAGCCGTTTCAGGCAACGCGCGATCGGCCCGCTCTAATACCTGCACAGCTTCATCGGTGCGACCCGCCTGTCGGTAAATTGAAGCGCGCGTTAACGCCACCACAGCCTGTTCCTGCACCCCTTGGGGGTCGCTCATGTCTAACGTACGTTGCGCCCGACGCATATCACCGGAGCGTGCCTCAAGCACGGCCTGATGCACTGCCGCCTGAAAACGTAAGGCAGGCTCTTCAATTAAATTTAATTGCTGGATGGCTGCAGCGTAATCACCTTGTTGCTCGGCAATTTGCACCAAGGCCAAACGCGCATCGGATATATTCGCTAAGGCATTGCTAGCTTGATCACTAACCGTTTGTCGACGCTGGGTTTGTACGCTAATGAATTCATTGAGCAAATTTTTAGCTTGATCGTAACGCTCTGCCCGCGCATTGATCTCGGCTTCGGTATACAGCAGATCGAAGTCTTCTGGGTTACGCCGCTGCATGTGACGCACCACCGACAACGCCTCGTCGTAGCGCTGATAATCCACCAAGCGATTAATTAACAACAGATGCAATTTGCGTGCTTCAGGATACTGCCGCGCGAACTCTTGGGCCTGTATAAAAGCTTGATCGGCATCGACTTCTAACCCGTATTCAAGCACACGCTGTGCAGCCGCCTCGGAGTCGGGCACTTGCACTAAGGCTTGCTGCGCTTCGTGCAATGCACGCTCTTTACGCCCCGCCCCCCATGCTGTATCGGCTAAAGCCAAATGGGCGATGGTTAAATTTTTCACATCAGACGGCAACGCATCTTCCAGCACATCGAAGGCCAGACGCGGGTCAACCATCTTGCTGACGATACCTAACGCTTGAATAACCGCTTGCTCTTTATTTTGTGCATTGGCAATACGCTGATGCAAGGCTTGAGCCAACCCAGCCGTATTACCGGTAGATGCCTCAAGCGCCAAGGCAGTCGCTTTGGCTTCAGGGTCATTCGGAGCAAGTAGTGTCCACTCTTTTGCTGCACGCAATGCACGCGATACGTTACGATCGGCCATTGAGTACTGAAACGCCATCTGAGCAAAACGCGGATCAAGCGTATCGTAAGCCAGCCCTAAAAAGGTTTGCCCCGCCACTTCAAAATCACCTTGTTGTGCGGCAATCTCGGCAATCAAGATACGATAGAGGATATCGGCGCTTAGACTTACTTCAGGAAGCTGACCGCTACGCAAATAGATATGCTCTACCGGTTGTTCCGGCGCTGCTGGCAAGCGCTCTGTTGTGGCGGCTGCCATCGCGGCAGAAAACGGCCCAAGAAGTAAGGTACTAAACAGTAAGGAGTAAAAATTCATCCAATAAAACCAGCGCAACGGCGCATAAGATTAAGCGTCAGATGGCGACATAAGACCGCATGATTCATTGATGTTATCACCCCCCTATGCCTGAACTACCAGAAGTTGAGACCACCCGTCGCGGAATTGCGACGATCATGAATGGACAAACGCTAAAAAAATTTATCGTACACGAATCTCGTATGCGATGGCCCATTCCCCCTGATTTGCCTGAGCTCGTTACCAATCAAACCATACTGGCTTGTGAGCGCAGAGGAAAGTATTTATTGCTGCGCTTTACCCATGGTACCCAATTAATTCACCTTGGTATGTCGGGGTCGTTACGACGTGTTGCGATGGATGCGGAACGCCTTAAACACGATCATGTTGAATGGGTGTTTGACGATGCACGCTTTCTATTGCATGACCCACGCCGCTTTGGCTCAGTTCTTTGGCATGCGACCGATCAGGGCGAGCTACTGCAGCATCCGTTATTACGTAATTTAGGGGTTGAGCCCTTTGGTGAAGCCTTTACGCCCGAGCTACTCTATGCAGGCCTGCAAAAACGTAGTATTGCTGTGAAGCCCGCTTTGTTAAGTGGATCTATCGTCGTCGGTGTTGGCAATATTTACGCATCCGAAGCGTTGTTTAGGGCAGGTATCAACCCCATGAGCCCAGCCAACTCGCTATCTAAAGCGCGTGTGAAACGTCTGCACGAAGCCATTGTGATCACTTTACAGCAAGCCTTGCAAGCTGGCGGTAGCACACTTCGTGATTACTTGAATGCGACAGGGGCTCCTGGTGCCTACTTCGAATTACACGCCCAAGTCTACGACAAAGCAGGTCTACCGTGCCCTCGATGCAGCCGCCCTATTAAACGCATTGTGCAAAACCAACGCGCTACCTACTACTGTTCGGCTTGCCAGCGCCGCTAACGTAGCGCGCTGGCCTTACTGCTTAGGTATTTAAAACCTTGCCCGGATTCAATAAGTTATCTGGGTCAAGTGCACGTTTAATACTGTGCATCAACGCCAGCTCGACAGGGTCTTTATAATCGACCAGCAAATCCCGTTTTAACTGGCCCACGCCGTGCTCAGCGCTAATCGAACCATGGTAACGATGCACGCTGTCGTGTACCACACGGTAAATATCGTCTTGTTTAGCCAGCAACTCGTCTTCAGTGAATGCTTCACCGCGCGCTACGTTGTAGTGCAAGTTGCCATCGCCCAAATGCCCGAAAATCACGTGTTCAATTCCAGCGAACTTCGCCTGCAACGCCTTGTTGGTGTTTTCCACAAAATCGGGAATTAAGGACACTGGAATCGACACATCGTGTTTGATGCTTTTGCCGAACGCTTTTTCCGCTAAAGGGATGCTTTCACGCAGATGCCATAGCGCATGACTTTGCGCCACGCTTTCAGCAATGACCGCATCGCTAACCAGACCTTGTTCAATAGCCTCGCCCAGTACGGTTTCAAACCGCTCGCGAGCATGCTCTTCGCTTTCACTATCCGATAACTCAAGCAAGGCATACCACGGTTGTTGTGCACTTTCGCCGGTGAAGGGCAAGCGTTGTTCGGGGTAACACTGCACAACACCTTCCAAACAATTACGGGCAATAACCTCAAAACCCGTTAAGGCGGCTGCAAAGCCCTTACGAGCCAACGATAGCACCGCCACCGCATCGTCTAGCGAGGCCAAGGCTAATAATGCCGTACATTGCGCTACCGGCTTAGGGTACAGCTTTAACGTGGCTGCCGTGATAATGCCTAGCGTGCCTTCGCTACCAATGAATAAATTTTTTAAGTCGTATCCGGTATTGTCTTTACGCAAACCGCGCAAACCTTGCCAAACTTGGGCATCGGGGCAGACGACCTCTAGGCCCAAGCATAAATCGCGGGCATTTCCGTAACGTAATACTTGTGTTCCCCCGGCATTAGTGGCCAAGTTACCACCAATGGTGCAGCTTCCTTCTGCCGCTAGACTAAGCGGGAACAAGCGATCGACACTGTTAGCAGCTTCTTGTACCGCCTGAAGAATAACCCCAGCCTCAACCACCATGGTGTCGTTATCGGTATCAATTTGGCGAATCTGATTAAGACGCGTTAGGGACAGCACAATGCTGTGCCCCGATTGATCTGGTGTAGCACCACCGCATAAACCAGTATTTCCACCTTGCGGCACTAACGGCACACGATTCGCTCGGCACCATTGCACAACCTTCACTACTTCTTGTGTATCCGCTGGTCGAACCACGGCCAGTGCCTTGCCTTCGTAGCGGCCGCGCCAATCATTTAGGTAAGGCGCCATGGCTTCACCTGTTAGCACGTTATCTGCGCCAATCACCGCAACCAAGTCATCAAGCTGTGTCATAAGTACCCTTCAAATCTGAATTCCATCGTCCGCTACACGCGGGCACTACCTCAAGCATACGCCTATAGGCGATAATAGAGAGCTTAATACTCTACCACTTAAGGGATTTTTGCTATGCCAACCCCAGCTCTGCCTGAGGCCGTGTTCAAGGCGTATGACATACGCGGGATCGTACCCACACAACTAAACCAACCGTTTTCATATGCACTAGGCCAAGCCTTAGGTGCCGAATGCATACGCTTAGGCGTTCCAGCCGTGGTAGTTGGCTATGACGGCAGACACAGTAGCCCCGAACTGGCTAAAGCCTTACACGAAGGCATTAACAGTGTGGGGGTCGACAGTGTCGATGTAGGTCTGGTTCCTACCCCCTTAGTTTATTATGCCGCGCATGTACTTAAAACGGGTACCGCCGTGGCCATCACCGGTAGCCATAACCCACCCGAATACAACGGTTTCAAAATGATGCTGAATGGCAAAACCTTGTACGGTGATGATATTCAGCAAATTAAGCGCATCATGCGGCAGGGTGTAGCCGTCAGCGAAAAAAGTGGGGAGTGCGTCAGCAAAAACCTTATTCCTCAGTATATACAGGAAATTTGCGATAGCATTCACCTTGCGCGCCCAATCAAAGTTGCCATTGACTGCGGTAACGGTGCTGGCGCTGTACTGGCTAAATCCTTATACGAGCAATTGGGCTGCGAGGTTGATATGCTTTATGGCGAAGTCGATGGAAACTTCCCCAATCATCACCCCGATCCTGCCGTTCCAGCCAACCTTAGTGATCTCATCAATCATGTGCAAAACAGCGACTGCGAACTGGGCTTAGCCTTCGACGGCGATGCGGATCGTCTAGGTGTAATTACCCGCAGTGGCCATATTATTTGGCCCGACCGACAGTTAGTGCTGTATGCCCAAGACGTACTAGAGCGCAACCCCGGGGCCACCATCATTTACGACGTAAAATGCAGTCGGCATGTGGGGTTAGAAGTGGCCAAAGCTGGCGGCTCCCCGCTAATGTGGCAAACAGGTCATTCGCTCATTAAAGCCAAACTCGCCGAAACCGGCGCCCCCCTTGCTGGCGAGATGAGCGGCCACATTTTCTTCAAAGAACGCTGGTATGGCTTTGATGACGGTTTATACACTGGGGTAAGGCTGCTTGAGATTTTATCTAAACACGCCAACCCCACCGAGGTGTTGGATGCACTACCCCAAGACATTTCCACCCCCGAGCTAAAACTTGAAATGCAAGAAGGCGAACCACACGCCTTTGTCGCCCAACTACAGCAAAACGGTGTATTCCCCACCGCCATCGAGCGCATCACCATTGATGGCATCCGTGCTGAATACCCCGATGGCTTCGGACTAGCCCGCGCCTCAAACACCACACCTGTGGTGGTACTTCGCTTTGAAGCGCAAACTGAAGCAGCCCTGCAGCGTATACAAAGCGAGTTCCGTGAAGCAATTAGCACGCTTAGACCTGATCTAGCTCTGCCTTTTTAGGCTCTTTTAGGCTCTTTCACCACTGCTTCATGTAAACAGGCCGACTCAACATGACTGAGTCGGCCTGTTTAGCCTCTGCACTGCGTCAGACCACACGCCTTACGAGCGAGCCAATTGGTCGTACAACTGCAAGTGCTGAGCAACAATCTTCTGTATATCAAAGGCCTCTTCGGCCAGCTGACGGGCCGCTTTTCCGTACGCAGCTCTACGTTCGGCATCATCCGCCAACTGCTGCACAGCCTGCGCTAAAGCCACCCCATCTTTAGGAGGCACCAACACACCCGTACGTTCTGCTTCAATTGCGTCTCTACACCCCGGCACATCGGTTGTAACGACTGCCAACCCTGCGGCAGCCGCCTCCACCAGCGATTTAGGCAAGCCTTCGCGGTAAGAAGGCAAAACAGCAATATGCGCCTTAGCATACAGCGCCGCCACATCATCACGTTCACCTAACCAGTGCACAAAACCTTGATCGTGCCATTCCTGAATTTGCGCCTCGCTAATACTGGCTGGGTTACCCGGATCTGGACTACCCGCAATTTGCCAAACAATGGGCGTCGCATGGCGAGCACTTAAACGCGCTGCCTGCACGTATTCACGCACGCCTTTATCGGTTAACAAGCGCGCCACCATCAAAACCACCACCGGCGGTGTTGCTGCGGTATTCCCCCCAGAGAACTGAGTTAAATCCACACCAGAACCCCGAATCAGCACCGCTTGCCCTGCTTTCACGACCTTCGCCTTCAGCAACACATCACGGTCATTCGTATTCTGAAAAATGACGCGGCTATGAGGGTGACCTAATGCGAGGCGATACAAGCGTATGGCGACCGAACGCATCAATCCGGCCTGCTCCTGCGTAAAGATATACCCCAAACCAGAGATGGCCGCGAGAAAACCCGGCACTTTAGCCAACCGAGCCGCTATGCCCCCATACAGCACAGGCTTGATGGTTACGGCGTGAACCACATCGGGCTTAACCGATTTAAAAAGCCGATATAACGCCCACAGTGTCTTCAACTCTTGAAGTGGATTTTTACCGCTGCGCGTCATGGGGATAACGTGATGGCGTAAACCCAACGCATTAATTGTCGCCACAGCAGGGCCGTCCATGGTGGCAATATGTACCTCATCGCCCCGTTGCTTGGCCTCAAGCGCAATCGCGACTCGGTGCGATAAAAAGAAAGCCGGATTATTCACCACCATCATGAGACGTCGCCCAGATGGCGCCACCGCTTGCCCCGAGATGTTTGCTACAACTGGTTGAGCCAATTCAGCTTCAGAACGCCACAAACGATCGTAGCTGGCCACCATGGTTTCCAAACTAAACAAGCGGGTTACCCGCTCACGCCCTTTGCGGCGTCGCTCTACATCAGCCGGACTATGTAAAGTATCCAGTACCGATACGATTCCCTGAGCTAAGGCTTCCGCATTGCGAGGCGGCACCACCACGCCTTGTTCGCCCACAATAAGCGCCGCATCACCGACATCAGTAACCACACACGCCACCTCAGTGGCCATGGCCTCACACACCACATTGGGAAAACCTTCCGCATTGCTTGACAGCACATGTACATCTAATGCCGCCATCACCTCTGGAATATCGTCTCGGCGTCCTAACAACAACACGTGCTGATGCAAGGAAAACTGCTCGATTAACGCCATCAGAGCGGCATTGTCAGTATCCATACCCTGACCTACCAGCACACAGCGAGCCTCGGGGTATTTCTTGATGACTTTAGCAAAGGCGGCCAGTAAATTAGCGTGATCTTTTAAGGGATTCCAGCGTGCCACCGCCCCCAACACCATGGTTTCTTCGCTTAGCCCAAACTCATGGCGCAAGCGAGTGCGTACGTCGGAGTTAGGTGCCCATTGAGCAAATTCATAACCATTCGGGATCACCTGAAATTTAGTCGCGTCGTAGCCCCACTGTTTATGACGTCGGGCCGCATTCTCGGCACACGACACAATTCGCCGTGGCACAGTCTTCGACAAACGTGCGCAAACCCACGCCACCACTCTAGACTTTAGGCTACTACGGTGCAGATGCTCGCCCGAATTACGAATACACCAAACAACATTTTTAATGCCTACTGCACGCGCCATTAGGCCACCAAGTAAATCAGAGTGGTACATCCAGGTTTGGACCACATCAGGCTGCAACTGTTTTAACAACGTACGTAATCTAAACAAGCCACGTACAAACGCTAAAGGCCCCTTCATGCCTAAGCAATGTACGGTCACCCCAGCAGCTTCCAACTTTGGCCCAAACACATCCGCTTTACCCAGAGATATCACGATATTGTGATGCGTCTGAGTAGGCGCAGTAGTGAGCCGATACAGTACCGTCTCGGCTCCCCCCTGACCTAAGCCAGAGATAATGTGTACAACTGTTAAGGGAGTTGGATCGGAATCAGACATCATGGCTCCTGTTGAGAATCGGGCACTGTCACGCCGACCTCTTTAAACACGTGGTCCCACTGGGCCAATATGGAGGTAAGGGCATAACGTGAACGCACTGAGTTCGCAGCGCGCTGCCCCATCACCCCACGCAAACGCGGGTCATCCATTAACTCGGCCAAAGCGGCCTGCATAGCGGGCCCGTCATTGAGAGGGATTAATTTGCCATCCTGCCCCTGCCGCGTCATTTCCGCTGGCCCGCTGGGGCAGTCGACACTAATGCAGGCCAAACCCAATGCCATGGCTTCCAGCAACGCATTCGGAAAGCCTTCGTAAGCCGAACTAAGCACAAAAATCTGTGCTTGCGACAACGCCTCCCAGGGCTGCTCGGTTCGCCCCTCTAAATGAATACGATCTTTTAGCCCTACTAGCTCGGCCTTACGCGCCAGTTCGTCACGTAATGGGCCATCACCATAAATATGTAGGTGCCAGTTGGGACGATTCATCGCCACCTCGGCAAACGCCGAAATAAGCTGACTAAAACCTTTAGCTGGCACCAACCGACCCAAGGCCACCACGCGTGCTGGCTGCTCGTGCTCTACCGAAACTCGTCGCTCCACCTGCAGCACCGCATCGGGCAGCGGGTTCGGCAACACCGCCACTTTCCTTAAATGGGGCTCGAGTACCGCAAAATCGTTAACACTGGCTTCAGTTTGCAGTGCGACCCTTGCCGCTCGGCCATAGGTTTTGCGGCGTAACCAACGCAGCACTTTACCTGCACTTTGGCTGTACGCCGGATTCGTGCGTTCGGACACCACAATAGGCGTCTTCAAGCCCCAGCTTGACATCAACACCACCACGTTAACATTCGTTAGAAACGACACCACCACATCGGGGCGCTCGTCGCGAATCAGTCGTCGTATGGCCAAACATTTGCGCACCATGCGAGGCAATGGCCAACGGCTCAGTTGCGTGTGCAGCCAGCGCTGCGTGACGCGCTCGTCAATGGGATAGAAGCTGCTTCGGGAACCCAAGTGCGTAGGCACCAACACCACTTCATCACCGCGTTGCACCCATGCATTCACCAGTGTAGCCGCCACCCGTTCAGCACCGCCTGCGTTCATTGAGCCTACGAAAAACAGTATTTTCATGTGCTATCGCCCTCGGATATGCCAGAGTTTAGCGTTTGGCTGAGTTGTCTGACTGTTTCAACAGTTGTTCCCATTGCGCCATAATTCGGGTTGCTGAAAAACGGTCACGCACATCAATAGCACGCTTGCTTAACGCTTGCCGTTTCAAGGGGTGTGCCATTAAGTCTGATAAATAAGCAGCCAGCGCTTCCGGGTCTTCTACTGGTGCAACCAGCACCCCATCCAAATCAGGGCGAATAATTTCTCGTGGACCAGTTTCACAATCAAAGGCCACCGCGGGTAATCCACTTGCCATGGCTTCCAACAAAGTGTTGGACAAACCCTCGGTGCGTGAGCTGAGCACATACAAATCCGATTGCTCGTACCAGTCTCGAATATTGCCAACTCGCCCCACCAGCGTAATTCGGTCGCCTAGGGATAACGCATCTATCTGAGCTTGTAAGGCATCACGCTCGCCCCCTTCCCCTGCAATGACGAGGTCCCAAGCCGGAAAATACTTCGCCAGCAAAGAAAAGGCATGGATGAGTACATCAAAGCCCTTAACCGGATGCAGACGCCCCACCGCCAAAAGCCGGAAACGCCCTTGCCTATCGGGGGGAGCCACCTGAGGCTCAGTATGTTGCAATGGCCATCTTACCGAGTTTGGAATGACCTTAACGGTAGAGCCCGGCACGTGCTCGTTTATCCAAGCAGCCGTACCCGTTGTAAGAGCAACCACGGCATGCGCTCGCGGATACGCCCAGCGACGCAACTTGCGCCACACCTCAGGCAATTTCTGTATGGGGGGGTGTGTATGTTCAGAGGCCATGACCCTAATGGGCAACTTCTGTGCAGCCACCACACTCAAAATGGACGACGTGGTCATCATGCCCAACACACAGTCGGGTTTTTCACGCTTAAACAAACGACGTAATTTCGCAACCCGCAAACCGTTCGCCACCGCCCCGCGCCAGCCTCCACCGGAGTCACCTGCCGTCCCCAGTGCAAAGCGCGCCACGCCATCAGCTAATTGATAAGCATCGCTGTCCGCTGAGTCTTGCGTGACGACCGAAACCTTATAGCCTAGCTTTAGCCAATAAGCAGCTAAATCCACAGCAACACGCTCTGCTCCACCTCCTGCCAGAGAGTGAATGACAATCATAATATGCATGGTTTATGTTCTACGGGTTCTGTACTTCGGTACCGGACTCTGGTTGGCCCGGTTGTGGCGGTTTAGTAAGTGCCAACATGAAATAACACACAAAAGAAGTGGCATACATCAAACTGGTAGCAAGCATAATACCTTGCACACCCATTTTGGGAGCAAGCCACATGGTCATCACCGCTTTTACAACAAAATTCAGTACAGCTATCGCAGCCATAAGCGTGTAACGACGTTGGCTAGCAAGTAGCTGCACTAAAATCAATACGCCAAAATAAAACGGTAACTGGAATAAGCCCCAGCGCAACGCGCTAGCAACACGTGCGGTATCTGCAGCCGTGAAAGCACCGCGCTCATAGAGTAGTGCCACCCCCCACGGCGCCAGCCACAAGGCGACCACGGCAATGGCTAAACCAACGCCGATCATAATCAGTGACCAACGTAAAGCAATCTCTCGTGCCCGATGGCGTTCACCTCGACTGCTAACATCAGCCAGCACTGGCAGCGCAGCCCTACCCACCGACGCCGCCCCTACACCTAACATCAAGGAAATAAAACGGCTAGCGTAACCCAAGGTAGCGTTCGCATTATCACCCAGCTTCGCAGCGGCATACTGATCAATAGGCCCCACAAAGCTCATGGCCACCTGCCCCACCAGCATAATACTCGCGGCGGTTAGCAAGGCAGGCCATTGCTCTGATTGAAAACCCAACCTAGGCAGCACCACGAGCTGATCCGCACGTTGAGCTAAACCATACAGCCACACACACTGCACGAAGTATCCGATTAAGGTCCCCCATAGCAATGGCCCGGCTTGTGCATCCGGCTCAGCCAGCAGCACCCAAACTAAAATAGAAAAAGCGGGCACACTTTCTAGCAGGGTATTAATGTGACGTTCGTGCGCACGTAAGCGCGCCGCACTAATACCAATCAGTAGTGTCAACAATGCAGCGGGGGCAAAGGCTCGAATCAGTTCATGACTCATGGATTGGGCCGCGGCGCTTAAACCGGTTCCCATCACACTTAACACCCACGGCCAGCTAAACCAGATCAGCGCCACTAATAAGCCACCCAGCACCATGCTGGCTGCCACCAACTCATTCAAAAAACGATGGCGTCGTTGCTGATCTTGATAATGCGCCTGCACTAATACCGGTATCAGCACCACCGACAACACACCCACAATGGTGATGGGCAACCAATTGGCCATCACCATAGTAAATTGATAGGCGTCTACGACATCACTGATGCCATAGCGGTATGCAACCGCCATTTCTTTAAAAGCGCCTGCAGCCTTACCCAGCAACAGGAAAATGGCCACCCGCATGGCACCGCGAGCAATGCGCTGATGATCTGAAGGCACCTTAGCTTGAAGACGCCTAAGAAACTGCATGATGCTCAAGCTAAGAACCGCAAGTACCACGGCATGGCTTGCGATAACCCTTGTTCAATCGTGTACAACGGCGCGTAGCCCAACAGCTTTTGTGCTTTGGACACATCAGCCTGAGAGTGGCGCACGTCGCCCGCACGGAAATCACCGTAAACCGGCGCCACATCGTAAGCAACGCCGTTGCTCTGTAGCGTTAGCTTTAAATACTCGTACAGTTGGTTCAAGGTGGTGCGCGCATTGACCGCTACGTTATAGACTTGTGCGGTGGCCTCGCCTTCAGCCAAGGCTGCCAAAATATTCGCCTGAATAACGTTATCGATATAGCAGAAATCACGGCTGGTTTCGCCATCACCATTAATCGTGATGGCCTCACCGGCCACCATGGCAGCGATCCACTTAGGAATTACCGCGGCATACGCCCCATTCGGATCTTGTCGGCGCCCAAACACATTGAAATACCGTAAGCCCACACTATTAAAGTCGTAAGCGCGCTTGAAGACATCCGCGTACAACTCGTTCACGTACTTCGTCACAGCATAAGGCGACAAGGGCTTACCAATGCGATCTTCCACCTTGGGCAAGCCCGGATGATCGCCATAGGTAGAGCTTGACGCGGCATACACATAACCCCGTACGTGCGCATCACGTGCCGCCACCATCATGTTTAACGCACCGCTGATGTTGACCTCGTTAGTCGTAAGCGGGTCGTTTAGCGAACGGGGCACCGACCCCAGCGCAGCTTGATGCAGTACATAGTGAACACCCTCGCAAGCACGTTGGCAGGTTGCTAAATCGCGGATATCACCTTCAATAAACTGAAAGTTTGCCCATGCCTCAGGCCCAACCGTATCTCGCACTTCATCCAAATTATGCTGGTGTCCCGTGGCAAAATTATCTAAACCCACCACTTGCTGCCCATTACTTAGCAACACTTCCAGCAAGTTAGACCCAATAAATCCCGCACACCCCGTTACCAGCCAACGTGTAGGCTGGGCACGAAGTTGACTAAGGGCTTGTTCAAATGCACTGCTCATACTTCACCTTCGCTTTTTATTACAATCGCAGATCTGTTTCGTCGCTGGAGAACACGTACTTCAGGTCATACAACACATGGGGGGCTTTACCCAATTTACGAATGGCTTCAACACCCATCTTGGCGAAGTCTTCATGCGCCACGGCTAAAACCATTGCATCATAAGAGTTGGGTGCCAGCTCTTGGATAACATCGATGCCATACTCGCGCTTGGCTTCTTCCGCGTCAACCCAAGGATCGTAAACATCCACGTTTACATCGTATTCAGCAAGCTCATGAATAATATCCACCACACGGGTGTTGCGTAGATCGGGGCAGTTTTCTTTAAAAGTCAGCCCCATGACCAATACTTTAGAGCCTTGGACTTGAATACGCTTTTTGGTCATGGCCTTAACCAACTGCGACGCTACATAGCCACCCATGGAGTCGTTCAAGCGACGACCCGCCAAAATGATTTCCGGGTGATACCCAATAGATTGAGCTTTGTGCGTTAAGTAGTACGGATCAACGCCAATGCAGTGACCACCCACTAAACCGGGACGGAAGGGCAAGAAGTTCCATTTGGTACCCGCCGCTTCTAATACATCAAGCGTATCAATACCCAGTTTGTTAAAAATCAGGGCCAACTCATTAATTAAGGCAATGTTGACGTCACGCTGGGTGTTCTCAATCACCTTGGCGGCTTCAGCCACACGAATCGACGCCGCTTTATGGGTGCCCGCAGTGATAATTTCTTTGTATAACTGGTCGACTAGCTCGGCCACTTCTGGCGTTGAACCCGACGTTACTTTACGAATGGTGGGTAAACGATGTTTTTTATCGCCGGGGTTAATGCGCTCTGGGCTGTAACCCGCAAAAAAATCCTCGTTAAAACGTAGGCCCGACACTTGTTCTAGCACCGGCACACACTCATCTTCCGTGGCACCCGGATAAACTGTAGATTCATAAATAACTACATCACCACGCTTTAAAACTTTAGCGATGGTTTCGCTGGCGCGCACTAAAGGCGTTAAGTCGGGCTGCTTATATTCGTCAATGGGCGTAGGAACCGTAACGATATACACATTAGCATCGGCCAATTCGGCCGCATCGTGGGTATAACGTAATTGGCTAGCCTGCTTAAGTTCTTCTGGCTCTACCTCAAGCGTGTGGTCTTCACCCTGCTTTAACTCATCGATACGTCGGCTATTAATATCGAAACCGATCACTGGACGTTTTTTACCGAACTCCACAGCCAGCGGTAAGCCGACGTAGCCCAAGCCAATTACAGCGAGCTGAATATCTTTTACTTGCAACGTAAATCTCCCTAGCATCGATAACAATGCAAAAACTATCGTTTACGACGAGCACGTCGCACCGACGGTAACAATAACCAAGCTGGCCGGCGCCAACGTACTAAACGCGAATACAGCCAGACATAACAAATGCTGAACGTCAGAATACTGGCGCACAAAATCCAAGCGTTGTCCCACCAAATGGTGGCAGGAATTAAACCCACCAACGCCAAACCCCACAAATAAGGGGAAGCCATCGCGATCGACATAGGCGGCACATAGCGACGATTAGATGCCATCACACTCACGCGAACCATGCGTCTAAAAATTAACTGGTGCAGGTGTAAGGCATCCGGTTGATCCACGGGCACCCCTCGTTTAAATTTGCGGCGCCAAATCGAGAACATGGTTTCAAACACGGGGTAGAACAACACTGCCAACGCATAGAAGGGGGATACGCTGGGGTTACGCACCACCAATTGAACCGCCAGTTCCGCCAACATGAACCCTAAAAAATAGGCCCCACCGTCGCCCAGAAACACACGACCAAAAGGGAAATTCCACGCCAAAAAACCCAAGGTAGCTGAAGCCAATGCCGCTGCAATTAAAAAGATGGGGTAATCCTGCACCTGCCATGCCACCAATGCTAATGAAATAGCCATTAAGGTGGCAATCATGCCGGCCAAACCATTAATACCATCAATAATATTCAACGCATGCGTACAGCCGCCAACCGCAATCATGGTAAACAGCAGCGATATCGGCCAGTAGCCCAATATCACGTCAGCCCAGCCCACGCCTACCCGCGAAACACCTCCTAATAGCCACCACGCAATTGCAGCCGACGCAAACGCTGCCAGCAAACGCTTCATGGAGCCCACGTCTTTCGTAATGTCTTCCACTAAGCCCGCTACAAAAACAGGTAAGGCAGCCACAAAAAGCACAGGCCAAAGCCACGTTAGCGTCATATTGCTAGGCCCCAGCACCAGCAACCCAGCCAACGAGCCAGCAAGAATAGCCAGCCCGCCCACTCTGGGGGCTGGACGCAGGTGCGTCGCCTGAGGCTTAGACATATCGCTATCGCCGGTCAATTTTCCATGCCAGCGCTCGGACATTACGATCAAGCCACCGACAAAAAAGGCAACAGCACAAATAGAAAGTAACGTGAGGGGATCCCACATTTGAGGTGAAAACACTAAAAACTCAATTCACGGATAAGCAATAATCATTATCGACCGAATCACATTTCTGTCGACAGCGAGGGCCGATACATACGTAACAAAAAGCCACGGCCCTACTCAGTAGTTTCCCTAATTAATGATTAAGAAAAAAGCTGAAAAACAGGGCCGTGGCTATGATATCGCAACTTGATTCACGGCTGTATCACGGGCTTATCCAAAGCGGGTGCCGTCAACGCAGCACCACACTCGCTAAGCAAGCGTCGTAACCATCGGTGGCTTGGCGAATGTCGGTTGCGTTCGTGCCATAGCTGGTAGAAACGCATCAGCGGAAAATCCACCGGTGCTTCTAAAATAGCCAATGGTAATAGTTTGGTGTAGTACTCGGCAAAATGGCGCGTTGTGGTGAAAATTAAATCTGTGTTCTGTAACAAATAGGGCGCCACAGCAAAAGATTGCACCAAAACCCGCTCTTCCCGCCGTATACGCAAGCCAGATAAGGCCACATCAATCACCCCTCGCTGATTAATAGAGTACGGCATGGGTACAACATGACGTGCTTTGGTGTAGTCCTCCATGGTGATTTGCCCTTTACGCACCAAGGGGTGATTCGCCGACACCAAACAGACAATCTGATCCTCAAGCAATATCGATAAGTGCATACGATCGGGTGGCTCGGGCCAATTACCGATCACTAAATCCAGCTCGCCTTCGGCCAGTGAACGCTCGAAATCAAAATTAGCATCTAGCGAATGCAGATTTAGGGTGGCCTCGGGGGCTTCACGTCGCAATCGTTCCACCACACTGCCCACAAAGATAGGTGCTAAATAGTCGGGCGACCCGATATGGAATTCACTGCGGCTAACCAACGGATCGAAACTATCTTCCGTATTAACCATACAATCGATTTCTGCCAGCGCTCCTTTAGCATGAGCCAGTAACGCAATGGCCCGCTCGGTAGGTACCATGCCCCCTTTCTCGCGCACCAACAACGGGTCACCAATAATATCGCGCAAACGGCGTAACGCTGCACTGACCGCGGGTTGCGATTGATTCATTTTAAACGCAGTACGCGAAACGCTACGCTCGGTAACTAACAAACAAAACACGCGCAACAAGTAGGTGTCTAGCGGATTATCTCCTCGTCTTGCCGCCATCGGCCCCTCCCTCAAGTTTTGTTAGACGACAACGTGTAACGTTATTCGATGAAATACGTAATGACATATATCAGTTATAAGGGTAATTCTATTTTATTTATGAGCAGAATACTTAAACTGAACGAGTACGCACTGATAACAATCAGAAGACTGCCGCAACCTTATACTAAAGAAGTCCCGCTTTTCACCAAAACGCGCACTCTTATCGTATTAGCGTTACGTCTACGCAGCATAGTCA
This sequence comes from Paenalcaligenes sp., assembly GCA_035303295.1. GTDB lineage: Bacteria > Pseudomonadota > Gammaproteobacteria > Burkholderiales > Burkholderiaceae_B > Paenalcaligenes. The sequence goes on along the minus strand of DATGRU010000040.1, from coordinate 14,244 downwards.
TCAATTAAACTTTTTATAAACCAAACCGGACTATAAGCATCATGACACAAACTCTAAACCCGGAGACTACTCTAAGCCAGTTATCTGAACAGTCTCAAGAGCAGTTCGTCAGTTCTCTCGACGGTATTTTCGAACACTCTCCTTGGGTCGCCGAGCGTGCCTGGGCGAAACGCCCCTTTAACTCGGTAGACTCCCTGTTTGCAGCCATGATCCAAGCGGTCGAGCAAGCTAGCCACCAAGAGCAACTTGACCTTATCTGTGCTCACCCTGAACTCGCAGGGAAAGAAGCCGAAGCCGGCACTCTTACTAAAGAGTCCACAGGTGAACAGCGAGGGGCGGGGCTGGATCAGTGCTCGCCTGAAGAGCTCGTGCGCTTACGCGACCTAAACAGCAAATACCGCGCACAACACGGCTTTCCCTTTGTAATCGCGGTAAAAGGTCTAACCCGCTATCAAATCATGGACGCCGTTGAAGCGCGTTTGCATAATAAAACCGAAGACGAGTTCCATAAGTGCTTGCAAGAAATCGGCAAAATCGCCCGTTTCCGTTTAGACGCACAGTTCAGCGCTTAACCCTCGGCACACATTTTTTAGCAATCGCTGATTAATACGTGTAATGTAGGCGCGCAAGCAGTGGTCAGATAGCGAAATGGGGTGGCTACATAGCTACCCCGTTTTTATCAACGCCACTACAGCCATCAACGCCTCTGCATTCATTTATCCGCATTGGGTGATCAGTTACACTCACTCGCTGATTCGTTACGCACGCTAGGGGGAAGCACACTCACGCCTATCTTTATACGCCGGTACGCGTCTCTGTCCATTGGTTCTTTACACTTCTGCAACCGATGTCACGCCACACGACGATTTTAATCAGGCATCGGCTACTTACGATTGAGGTCTTGCCATGGCAAAAACGTTACTAAAAAACATCCATACACTCGCCACCATGAACGATCAGCGCGACGAAATCACAAACGCTGCGATCGTTATTCAGGATAATAAAATTGAATACGTGGGCAGTGCCGACGATGTTGCACACATTCAGGCCGACCGGGTTATCGACTTAAGCCATCACGTGGTATTACCCGGGCTTATCAATACGCATCACCACATGTACCAAAGCTTGACGCGTGCCGTGCCTAAAGCACAAGACGCAGAGCTATTCGGTTGGCTGAAAACCCTCTATCCAATTTGGGGCCGCATCACGCCGCCCATGCTGCATGCGTCCACACAAACCGCCATGGCAGAACTGATGCTTAGCGGTTGTACAACCACCTCCGATCACCTGTATTTATTTCCCAATGGTTGTACCCTCGACCACACCATCGAAGCAGCCCAAGAGATGGGCATGCGCTTCCATGCTAGTCGTGGTGCCATGAGTGTAGGCGAAAGCAAAGGGGGCCTACCACCTGATGCCCTTGTCGAAGACGAAAATGTCATTTTGCACGATATGCAACGCCTCGTTGAGCGCTACCATGACAACAGCCACGGCGCGATGTTGCGTATTGTGTTAGCGCCTTGCTCGCCATTTTCCGTGTCTCAAGACCTTATGCGTGAATCGGCTATTTTGGCGCGTGAACTGGGGGTATCGTTGCATACGCACCTTGCCGAAAACCAAAACGATATCGCTTATTCACGCGAAACCTTCAACCGTACGCCAGCCGAGTATGTCGAAGAGCTTGGCTGGGTCGGGAACGACGTTTGGCACGCACACTGCGTTCACCTTGACGATGCTGGCATCGACCTTTTTGCACGTACCCGTACCGGGGTAGCTCACTGCCCTTGCTCGAATATGCGATTAGGCTCCGGCATTGCCCCCATTCGTAAAATGCGCGACAAACACGTGCCAGTAGGGCTAGGGGTAGACGGTAGCGCCTCCAATGACGGTGGCAGCCTTATTAACGAAGCACGCCAAGCCATGCTATTACAACGTGTGGCCAGCGAAGACCCCCGTGTTTTCTCAGCGCGCGAAGCCTTGTGGGTCGCCACCCGTGGCGGGGCCGAAGTGCTAAACCGCAATGATATTGGCCAGCTCAGTCCCGGCTATGCGGCTGACTTAATCGCTTTCGACCTGAATCAGCTCAATTTTGCGGGTGCTCTACACGACCCGCTTGCAGCCACCCTACTCTGTGCTAGCGCTTCGGTATCTCACAGTATGATCAACGGCAAACTCGTCATCGAGGAAGGCCGTTTTACCCAAAACGACCTGTCACGCATCGTGCAGGTTCATAACGCTTTAAGTCAGGAACTGCTTGCGCAGGCCTAACTTAACCCTCTTAGGATGTACAAATGACTATTACATTAAAACTCGAAACCTTAACTCGTGAAGCGTTTGCTCCATTTGGTGATGTTATTGAGGCGTCTGACGACGTACATCACTTCACAATTAACGACGGTAATACCGAGCGCTACCACGACCTAGCCAAAATCGATGCTGGCGCCGACGGCGAAGTTATTGTCTCAATCTTCCGCGGCCTACCACGCACCCTGCCTTTCACTGTCACCATGATGGAGCGCCATCCTAAAGGCAGTCAAGCATTCATTCCTACGTCCGGCCATCCTTATTTAGTGGTCGTAGCTCCTGCCGGTGACGCCCCTTCAGCATCCGATTTACGCCTGTTTCTGGCGCGCGGCGACCAAGGTGTAAACTATGCAACTGGCGTATGGCATCACCCCCTACTTGGGCTTGAACAAGTCGCCGACTTTATCGTCATCGACCGTAAAGGTCCGGGCGATAACTGTGATGTCATCAATTTAGACCAACCCGCTACGATTGCCGAACTGGAGCACACAACTTTATGATGTCCCCCACTGATCCACGTCTGGACCCAAGCAGCAAGCTCTATGCTGCCCGCCCATCAAGTGTGAGTCAGCAAGAATGGCAAGCCCGCGTCGATTTGGCCGCCTGTTATCGCTTGGCCGTTTTACACGGCTGGGACGATCAGGTCTACACCCATATATCCTTACGGGTACCCGGTCGCGACGATGCTTATCTAATGAATCCTTACGGATTACGTTTCGAGGAAATCACCGCATCGAACCTGCTGTTGGTGAACACCAAAGGTGAAGTCATCGACGGTACCGACCGCCGCGGTAACCCCACTGGATTTGCCATTCACGGTGCTGTACACGCTGCACGCGCCGACGCACACTGCGTCATGCACTTACATAACGATGCCGTTATTTCAGTTTCCGCGCTTCCAGAGGGGCTGCTGCCCATGTCCCAGCACGCGATGCGTTTTTGGAATTGCATTGGCTACCACAATTATGAAGGCTTAGCCTTGAGCGCCGCCGAGCAACAACGATTGCTCGATGCCCTAGGCGATAAGCCCGCCATGATGCTGCGCAACCATGGCTCCTTAACCTGTGGTCGCACGGTGGCCGAAGCTTACACCCTGATGTTCGACCTGGATAAATCCTGCAAAACTCAGCTCGCAGCGATGGCCGCCTCCCAACACATCGTCTTACCCGAACCCGATGTGCTGGAAACTACACAAGCTCGTCTTGCGCTTGGCCCCAAACCCAGTGGCGAGCTAGAATGGGCCGCTTTATTACGCAAACTATTGCGCGAAGAACCCGACTTCGCCACCTGACCACATAACGCATCACAAGGAACACTTATGCCCTCTATCACCGTTAAATTGTTCGAAGGCCGTGACGTCGACACCAAACGCGAACTGGCTCAGGCTCTAACTGCCGAGTCTTGCCGCGTACTAGGCTGCTCCCCTGAAGCCGTAGACATTATTTTTGTGGATGTTAAACGCGAAGACTGGGCCACGGCTGGCGTCTTGTGGTCTGAACAAAAGTAATAGTCGTGCTCAAATACCATGGCCTCACTCATGGTCTGCAGCGCTGCTTAAAAAGCCCCGAAATGTCGGGGCTTTTTTTATACATATACAGTCCGCCTTAAATTACGTTGACACGCTTCCAGCCTTAAACAGAAAACCATCCTGAAGTTAGTTAATAAGCACCTATCCACAAACAGAGACGCCCCATCCTGAAATAAGCATTAAGCATGCTAGGCATGAGCATAGGTATACCACCTGCCAGCGCTGCCTAACTGGTATTTAGAGCAGACCCTTTCGGCTTTGTTAAAACAACCTCGCCCACTTCTGATCAATCACAAAACAGACCTCGACAAATGGCATTAACATAAATTCGTGATAAGGACTATTAGGTTATAACCCCAAGCAGTTACTACAGACCTATTAGACCTATCGCCCAGAGGTCAGTTAGCTATCGGAATGCCCACATTACGCGACTTCACGGGACCCCTTATTTGGCACTTTTGTGTCATATCATTTTAGTTATGTCACTTATCCATGCTTAGATGCTTCCAGTAATAAAGCCTATCCGATACCGTTATAGTCGTACGCTGCCTGCGCACCTCGTGACGTCCAGCATGGAAACAGACCAAGCCAATTCTGGCACCACCCGTCCTCACTCCCTCCCGTCACGTGCGCATGGCCGATTCCACAATCGTAGGGCTCCTGCCCGTTGTGTGTTGCGTAACTTGCCAAGGAATCGATACCGTATTACTTAGGAGACTAAACATGTCAGATTCGACAACGGCAAAATCAACCGTGCCTGGCGCAAGCGTTGATGAAGTATTGCCAATGGGCCGCTTATCCACTTTGGGTTTGCAGCATGTAATGGTTATGTATGCCGGCGCTGTAGCCGTACCGCTGATTATTGGCGATGCGCTGGGCTTAACCAAAGAACAAATAACCATATTAATTAATGCCGACTTGCTCTGCTGCGGCCTCATTACCTTAATCCAAGCTTGGGGCGTAGGCATATTCGGTATTCGCTTGCCCGTGATGATGGGTGTATCGTTTGCTGCGGTAACCCCCATGATTGCTATCGGCACGAATCCCGAGCTGGGCCTTACCGGCATATTTGGTGCATGTATTCTGGCCGGCTTGTTCAGTATTTTAATTTCTCCTGTTTTCAGCAGGCTAATGGGTCTGTTTCCCCCTGTCGTTACCGGTACCATCATCACTGTGATTGGCGTCACACTGATGCGTGTGGGTTTAGACTGGGTAGGCGGTGGCAGACCCATGATTCCTGATGCAACGGGTCAGATGATTCCCAATCCGGAATACGGCTCATTCGAGAATTTGGCGATTGCCTTTACAGTGCTGGTCATTATTCTGTTTATTACCAAGTACGCACGAGGCTTTTTAGCCAATGTGGCGGTGTTAATTGGTCTGGTAGCAGGCTTTTTAATCTCCCTTGCCATGGGCCGCATCAGTTTCGAAGGCATCAGCGAAGCCTCGTGGGTAGCCGTTGTTACCCCATTTTATTTCGGTATGCCCACCTTTAACTTTGGTGCCGCGGCCGTGATCTCACTGATCATGATTGTGATCATGGTGGAGTCGTTAGGCATGTTCATCGCCCTAGGCGAGATTTGCGAGAAACCCCCAACCCGCAAAGACTTGGTGCGTGGTCTACGTACCGACGGACTCGGCACCTTGGTAGGCGGTATTCTAAATACCTTCCCACACAGCTCTTTCTCGCAGAACGTGGGCTTGGTTAGCGTAACGGGCGTTCGCAGCCGCTGGGTTTGCGTGATGGGCGGCTTCTTCTTAATCGCCTTAGGCCTGTTCCCAAAAATGGCCTTTGTTGTGGCCTCCATTCCACTTTACGTACTAGGTGGTGCAGGTATCGTTATGTTCGGTATGGTAGCGTCAACAGGCATTAAAATTTTATTGTCTGCCGACCTTAACACCAACCGCCACAACCCGTACATTATCGCGATTAGCTTGGGCTTTGGCATGATCCCTCTGGTGGCCGAACACCTGTTCGTACAACTACCTGAGGCCTTAGCCCCCCTACTGCACAGCGGTATTTTATTGGCTGCCGTGTCCGCCATTGTGTTGAACCTGTTCTTTAACGGCATGCAGCCTGTCACTAAAGCTGCGCCACAAAAAAAAACAGTCGAGACGAACACTGAAACCCCAGTCGCTGCCCAGCAATCTTAATCCCACAGCTACAGGCGACTTAAATCACGCGTCTAGCGACTCGTTAAACGCGTGATTTACCCCATAAAAAGAACCGCGGTGCCGTTTTAGCTTCCCCACTGTTTTGACAGTTTAAAAGGAAGAAAACGAACACCGCGGTTCTTTTTTTGCACTCAGCTATCTTATATAAGAGTCGATACTAAAGATAGCGAATCACACCCTACTTTCATCAAGCACGACGTGATATGTTTTACACTGCGTCGCCTTCCCAATACCCCGGCTTGTTATAAATATTGCGCAGGTAATCAATAAAACGGCGAACTTTTGCGGGCAGATAACGTTGCTGCTGATAAACAGCTTGAATGTCATAACTGGGCAGAGCGAAGTCATCAAGCACGGTAACCAGCTCGCCACGCTTTAATTCAGCCTGAATTTCCCACGTGGAGCGCCAGCTTATCCCCCAACCCTGCTTCACCCAGCCATATAACAGCTCACCATCATTACAATCTAAGTCGCCGTCCACACGCACAGCAAAAGGCTTACCATCGCGCATGAAGGTCCAACCGCGCTGCTGCCCGCCCTGCAAATTGAATGCTAGACAATTGTGCCGAACCAAATCTTCTGGCACTCTAGGAATGCCATAACGCTCGAAATAATCGGGCGTACCGCACACCACTCGTTGGTTTGGAGACAGCCTAACCGCCACATAGTTCGGGTCGGTGACCTCGCCGATGCGAATGGCCATGTCATAGCCTTCCCGCACCAAATCCACTACCCCATCGGTAAAATTAAAGGATAATTTTAATTCGGGGTAACGCTCTTTAAACTGTAGGGCATGCGGCGCCACATGGCGGCGCCCAAAGGCAGCTGGGGCCGACACCACAAGGTGTCCACGCACCACTTTACGTTGTGCACTAATGCTGGCTTCCGCCTCGTCAAAGTCTTTAAGTATCTGACGGCATTGCTCTAAAAACTGCTCGCCTAAGTCAGTTAAAGTTAGCCCACGTGTTGAGCGGTGCATTAAACGCACCCCCAAACGTTTCTCTAAGGCATCAAGACGACGCCCCATGACAACTGGAGTTACACCCTCGACTACGGAGGCTGCTGCAAAACTGCCTTTTTCGGCGACTAAAGCAAAACTTCTAATTTCTGTATATCGGCTCATTCAATACTCCAAGTATCGATAGAAACAATGCTATCACTATTTCTAAGCTAGCCCTACTCTCTTTATCATGAATACAACTAAATTCCTTTAGATCCGATTCCCTAGGAGACTCGAATGGCCCGAATGAGAGCTATTGACGCCGCTGCTGCTGTGTTACGCGCGGAAGGCGCTTCTACCGTTTTTGGTGTGCCCGGTGCTGCCATTAACCCACTGTACTCTGCCATGAAAAAAGATGGCGGCTTCAATCACATTCTGGCACGCCACGTCGAAGGTGCCTCCCACATGGCCGAAGGCTTCACCCGTGCAGCCCCCGGCAACATTGGTATTTGTATTGGTACCTCTGGCCCTGCCGGTACCGACATGATCACCGGACTGTACTCGGCTTGGGCTGATTCAATCCCAATTCTGTGTATCACAGGTCAGGCACCACGCGCTCGTCTCTACAAAGAAGACTTCCAAGCGGTTGATATTGAATCCATCGCTAAGCCTGTAACCAAATGGGCTGTTACCGTACGCGAGCCTGCGCTGGTTCCTTACGTGTTCCAACAAGCATTCCACGTTATGCGCTCCGGCCGTCCCGGCCCTGTGCTGATCGACTTGCCACTTGATGTACAACTGGCCGAAATCGAATTCGATATCAGCACCTACGTACCGCTGGAAGTATATCGTCCAAGCGCTACACGCGCACAAGCTGCTAAAGCCATCGAAATGCTGAACGCCGCCGAGCGTCCGCTGATCGTATCCGGTGGTGGCGTTATTAATGCAAACGCCAGCGACAAACTGCAAGAATTCGCCGAACTCGTCAACGTGCCTGTTATTCCTACCCTAATGGGCTGGGGCACCATTGCTGACGACCACGAATTAATGGCAGGTATGGCTGGTCTGCAAACATCACACCGTTACGGTAATGCAAACGTACTGGCATCCGACTTCATTATTGGTATTGGTAACCGCTGGGCAAACCGCCACACTGGTTCCGTTGAAGAGTACACCAAAGGCCGTAAATTCGTGCACATCGACATTGAACCCACCCAAATCGGTCGCGTTTTCGGCCCAGATTTCGGTATCGTGTCCGATGCCGGTGTCGCCTTAGAACTATTGATCGACGTAGCCAAAGAGCTGAAAGCTGCGGGCAAGCTAAAAGACCGCAGCGAATGGGTTGCCGAGTGTCAAGAACGCAAACGCACCATGCAGCGTAAAACAAACTTTGATAACGTGCCGATGAAACCTCAGCGCGTTTATCAAGAAATGAACAAAGCATTTGGTCGCAACACTCGTTACGTTAGCACCATTGGTTTGTCGCAAATCGCTGCCGCACAGTTCTTGCACGTTTACGAGCCACGCAACTGGATCAACTGCGGTCAAGCAGGTCCTTTGGGCTGGACAGTACCCGCTGCACTGGGTGTTGTAGCGGCTGATCCAACAGCTGAAGTAGTCGCCATTTCTGGTGACTACGACTTCCAGTTCATGATTGAAGAACTGGCCGTCGGCGCACAATTCAAGCTACCTTACATTCAAGTTCTGGTTAACAACGCCTATCTGGGCCTGATCCGTCAGGCACAGCGTGGCTTCGACATGGATTACTGCGTACAGTTGGCGTTCGATAACATCAACGCGCCTGAAACCGAAGGCTACGGTGTAGATCACATCACTGTTGCTGAAGGCTTGGGTGTGAAAGCAATCCGTGTACACTCACCAGATCAAATCCAACCCGCTTTCGAGCAAGCTCGTAAGTGGATTAAAGAGTTCCAAGTGCCCGTTGTTGTAGAGCTGATCCTCGAGCGCGTAACTAATATTGCGATGGGTACCGAGCTATCCAACGTTAACGAGTTCGAAGAGATTGCCGCTTCTGCGTCCGACGCACCTACTGCGACTCTCACACTTCCAACCGAATAATTTGCGTTTAATTTAGGAGTTTCACTATGCCAAAATTCGCCGCCAATCTGACTATGCTATTTAACGAAGTCGATTTTTTAGAGCGTTTTCAAGCCGCTGCTGACGCAGGCTTTAAAGGTGTTGAATACCTCTTCCCCTACGATTTCGATAAAAACACATTGGCAGAATTGCTGCAAAAGCACGGTCTTACGCAGGTATTACACAACCTGCCAGCCGGCAATTGGGCTGGCGGCGAGCGCGGCATTGCCTGCTTGCCAGATCGTGTTGACGAATTCCAAGAAGGCGTTGGCCGTGCTATTGAGTACGCCACCGCTCTTAACTGCAAGCAAGTGAACTGCTTGGCCGGTATCACCCCGCAAGGCGTCGATGCCGACAAAGTAAAACAAGTTTTTGTGGAAAACTTGCGCTTTGCTGCAGCCAAATTAAAAGAAGCCAATATTCGTCTGTTGGTTGAGCCTATCAACACCTTCGATATTCCCGGTTTTTACTTGAACCGCACCGAACAAGCAGCTGAGCTGCTCGACGAGGTAGGTTCCGACAACCTGTTTATCCAGTACGACATCTACCACGCTCAGCGCATGGAAGGTGAATTGGCTAACACCATTAAAAAGCATCTGCCTCGCATCGCTCACATCCAATTGGCCGATAACCCTGGCCGTAATGAGCCCGGTACAGGCGAAATCAATTACGAGTGGCTATTCAAGTTTATTGATGCCACATCGTACGATGGTTGGATTGGTTGCGAATACAAGCCTGCAGGCAACACTAACGAAGGCTTGGGCTGGATTAAAGCTCTCGCTAACTAAATAACGCACTTTCGTTCAAATAACATTCATTCTGGAGTTTTTATTATGGCTAAAGTCGGTTTTATCGGTTTGGGTATCATGGGCGCGCCCATGGCAGTTAACCTCGCTAACGGTGGTCACGAACTGTACACCTACACGCTGGGCGACACCCCTAAAAGCGTTGTAGATGCAGGCGTAACTGTTTGCGAAAGCTCAACTGAAGTTGCTAAACAAGCAGACATCATCATCACCATGGTGCCTGACACCCCTCACGTTGAAGCAGCACTCTTCGGTGAAGGCGGTGTAGCTGCTGGCTTAAGCAAAGGCAAAATCGTTGTCGACATGAGCTCGATTTCTCCTGTTGCTACTCAAGAATTCGCTAAGCGCATCACCGAACTCGGTGCTGAATACCTCGACGCCCCTGTATCCGGTGGTGAAGTAGGTGCTAAAGCTGCTTCGCTCACGATCATGGTTGGCGGTAAAGAGGAAACCTTCAATACCGTTAAGCCTTTGTTCGAGCTCATGGGTAAAAACATCACTCTGGTTGGTGGTTACGGTGATGGTCAAATCACTAAAGTAGCTAACCAAATCATTGTGGCCCTGAACATCCAAGCTGTTGGCGAAGCACTGTTGTTGGCTGCTAAAGCCGGTGCTAACCCAGCTAAAGTTCGCGAAGCATTGATGGGTGGTTTTGCCAACTCCCGCGTACTAGAAGTACACGGCGAGCGTATGGTGAAACGTACTTTCGACCCAGGCTTCCGCATCGAACTGCACCAGAAAGACTTGAACTTGGCACTGACCACAGCACGTCAAGTTGGTGTTTCCCTGCCTAACACCGCCATCGCACAAGAACTTTTCAACTCTTGCGCGGCACACGGTGGCTCAGCTTGGGACCACTCCGCTCTGGTTCGTGCACTCGAGATCATGGCTAATTTTGAAATTGGTCAATAAGCTCTAGTCACATAAAAAGCGGGCTACAGCCCGCTTTTTTTCACTGCCACCTAAAGGCTACGTTCCTTTTGTGATCAGTACCCCCTAATAATAAGAACACCCTGCACCGCCTTGCTTCAGCCAAGCTGTGCATACGCAAACCACCATATCAAGTTATTGCCAATACGTATTCGCAGAATGTAGAAGGAGCCTGCCACATGACTATCGCGCCGCGCAAATTGCTTGAGGACATGTTCAATGCCGCCATCAAGGCAGCACAGCCCGAACGTTGTATTCCCCCATTTCTTCCCAAACCGCCTAAAGGTCGCACCATTGTTATTGGTGCGGGTAAAGCGTCTGCCGAGATGGCTCGCGTGCTCGAAGCAAACTGGGATGGTCCTCTAGAAGGCACTGTCGTCACGCGATATGGCCACTCAGTTCCCTGCGAACACATCACCATTATTGAAGCCGCGCACCCAGTGCCCGACGACGCTGGGTTGCAAGCCTCCAAAACCTTACTAAAAACAGTAGGCGGCCTAAGCGAGGACGATCTTGTCATTTGCTTAATCTCTGGCGGCGGCTCATCGTTATTGCCCCTGCCCGGTGAAGGCGTCACGTTGGAGGACAAACAAAACATCAGCCGTGCCCTGTTAAAGTCCGGCGCCAACATCACCGAGATGAATTGCGTACGCCGTCACTTATCAGGCATTAAAGGCGGTCGCCTCGCCGCAGCATGTCACCCTGCTAAAGTTGTGAACCTACTGATTTCCGACGTGCCCGGCGACAACCCAATGGATATAGCCTCTGGCCCTACCGTTGGCGATCCCACTACCTGCGCGGATGCGCTCGATATTATTCGTCGCTACAACATTGATATTCCCGCCGGGGCTCGAGAACTCCTTGAGTCGGGCAAAGGGGAAACCATCAAACCCGATGACGCTCGCTTAGCTAACGTCACTACACACCTCATTGCCACCCCACAGCTAGCCCTGCTGGCTGCTGCCGAAGTCGCTGAAAAAGCCGGCGTTGCCCCTGTACTGATGGGTGACAGCATTGAAGGCGAAGCCCGTGATGTAGGTAAAGTTATGGCCGGTATCGCCCTTAGTGTGCGCGCTCACGGCCAACCTGTGAAGGCGCCTTGTGTCTTGCTATCCGGTGGTGAAACCACCGTCACGGTGCGTGGTGAAGGCCGAGGTGGGCGCAACGTTGAGTTTCTGCTGTCCGTTGCAGTCTCCCTGAATGGTGCCGATAATGTGTACGGCATCGCGGGTGACACCGATGGGGTAGATGGTCAGGAAGAAATCGCCGGGGCCATTTGCACACCAGACACCCTTCGTCGCGCTTGGGATAAGAAAATCCATCCGCGCGACAGCTTGGATAACAACGACGGTCACAGCTTCTTTGAAGCACTGGGCGACTCCGTCATCACGGGTCCAACCCTGACTAACGTAAATGATTTCCGAGCCTTATTAATTCTGTAGCTAGCGCCAACTAGCCACTCACACAACATAAGGAACAACTCATGAGAACCATTAAGCAACTTACTCTAGACGACGTAAAACGCATTGCTCAAGGCGCCGAAGCCGAAGCCCTAAAAAACAACTGGGCTGTTTCCATTGCTATTAGCGATGCCGGTGGCCACTTGCTGTGGCTACAACGTCTAGATGGCGCGCCCACCATGAGCGCAATGGTTGCTCCTGACAAAGCTCGCACCAGCGCGCTAAGTGGCAAACCCAGCAAAGTATTCGAAGATATGGTGAATAACGGTCGCACCGCAGGTTTGGCAATGCCTATCTCTACACTTGAAGGTGGCGAACCTATTCTCATAGATGGCGCTCTGATTGGCGCCGTAGGTGTTTCAGGGGTTAAAGCCTCTGAAGATGCTCAAATTGCCCAAGCTGGCATCAAAGCCTTGCTTGAGGCCGAAGACTAACAAAGGATAAAGTATGAGACGACAGCGACGTGCCCGCATTTTGGCTACCTTGGGGCCCGCCAGTTCTACCCCCGAGCGTATTCGTGAACTCTTTGAAGCTGGGGCAGACGTATTCCGCCTTAACTTCAGCCATGGCACACAAGCCGATCATGCAGAACGCCTAAAAATCATTCGCGACCTTGAAAAAGAAAGCGGACGAAGTATTGGTGTTCTGATGGATCTCCAAGGACCTAAATTGCGCGTAGGTCAATTGGAGGGCGGTAAAGTCCAACTACAAGCTGGCCAATCATTCCGGCTTGACCTTGATACCGCTATCGGAAACGCCGAACGCGTTAACCTGCCTCACCCCGAAATTTTTGCAGCACTCGAGGTAGGCACCAATTTGCTACTTGACGACGGTAAGCTACGCTTACGCGTTGACAGTTTCGGCCCCGACCACGCTAACACCACCGTGGTGGTGGGTGGGCCATTATCCGATCGCAAAGGGGTTAACGTACCGGATGTGTTGCTGCCGATCTCACCCTTAACACCCAAAGATCTGGACGACCTGAAATTTGGTTTGTCCCTTGGCGTAGACTGGGTGGCGCTGTCGTTTGTACAACGCCCCTCCGATATTATCGAAGCCCGTGAAATCATCGGCGACCAAGCATGGATTATGGCTAAACTCGAGAAACCTTCCGCTATGGAGCATCTCGATGAAATCGTCAGACTGTGTGATGGCGTCATGGTTGCACGAGGCGATCTGGGTGTTGAGGTTCCACCTCAATCTGTTCCTGTTTTACAGCGCAAAATCATCACTTCTGCCCGCACCCACGGCCGTCCGGTTGTTGTGGCCACGCAGATGCTTGAGTCGATGATCACTGCCCCTGTGCCGACACGTGCCGAAGCCTCTGACGTCGCCACCGCCATTTACTCTGGTGCTGATGCCGTTATGCTGTCAGCTGAGTCTGCATCAGGACAATACCCGCTAGAAGCTGTCTCTATTATGGACAGCATTATCCGCGAAATTGAAAGTGATCCAGAATGGGCAAAAGGCCTAGAACAAAGCCATATCCCTGCCGAAGCCAACACACCTGATGCGATCTGTTGCGCTTTACGCCGGGTAACTGACATTCTAGAGCCCGCCACCACTATCGCTTACACCACCAGTGGCTTTAGTGCACTACGAGCCAGCCGTGAACGGCCTTCTGCACCCATTATGGCCCTTACCCCTAGCCTTAACACCGCTCGGCGTCTGGCCATTGCTTGGGGCGTACACGCTATACCTTTTGAACACGTGTCCGACGTAAGCCAAATGGTATTGCACGCAACTGAAATCGCTAAACGTCATCAATTTGCTGACGTTAACGACACGGTTGTCATTATTGCTGGCCTACCCTTTGGTCATAGCGGAAGCACCAACCTCTTGCACGTAGCGACCATTACAGACTAAGTAATTGCCGCGCATGCACTCTGGTGCAACGTAGTACCTTGCCAGATCGCACACAATGCGGTCTGGCATTTTTTTGCCCGCACAAAGCAGGCGAATGGCTCAAAGGAAGGGAGAAAGAATAACTGGACAAAAAAAAGC
>DATGRU010000039.1:0-19194 GCA_035303295.1 Paenalcaligenes sp. | reverse complement strand
GGGCCATCCGGAGGGGTAACTCCTTTTTGAGTGGCTAACTGTGAGGTTTCTTCTAGCATTGCCTTATGATCGTCGATCATGGTTTGGGCAAACTCTTTGATCTTAGGATCCTCAGTTTTCTCTAAGGCTAGCTGACTGCCTTCAATTTCAGCATAACTGCCCTGAATGGCATTCTCTAGAAAGTCTTTGTCGTCATTAGCGATTTCATCGCCAGCGTTATTGGCATCGGGTATAGGCATGGCGTTCTCGCGATTGGCATCAGGTGAATGCATTGTATTCCCGTGCGTGGGGTCGGGCTGGGCGGCACCCATTGGGTCAGCGGGGCGGGGATCTCGATCCATAGGCGCAGAGCCTTGGGCTCCTCCTGCAGGATCAGTGGTGCGTTGTTCTGTCGGGTCTACAGCTTGGTTGGGTTGGGCAGGAGCTCCTTCTGGAGCTTGAGCATAGACGCTGAGGCTCGCAGCACTGAGGAGACTGGCGCATACAGTAGTGAAGTGAAATTTTTTCATAACTACTCCTTTATGATTAACAGACCCGCCAACAGGCGTTATCGTTTACGCCAGCAAGTTGCGTGCCTGAGGCTCAGCTAGAGTAGTTATGCCTTGTTTTATTCAGAAGGGCCTTTGAACTCGATTTTGTTGCCATCTGGATCAAGAAAATAAATAGACGGGCCCGTGCCCTCTGCACCATAGCGGTTTTCTGCCGGACCCACTTCCTTAATACCGGCCGCCACAAGGTGCGTTTTTAAAGCTTCCTCATCAAAGGGCTCAATGCGCAAGCAAAAGTGATCCATATTTTGATTATGCGTACCGGTGGGGGCGGCGTTCTCTTTGCCCAGCTTGCCTTCAATATCCACCAAGTCCACTAAAGCCGTCCCAGCGCGCATGTGCACCAAGCCCAAATCGTCGCGAACGCGGTCAACCGTACAGCCCACCACATCTTGATAAAAGCGAATACTGCGCTCAAGGTCGCTGACGCGAACTACGACATGGTCAAGGTGCTGAATATGAAAAGGAAGCATGATCTTACCCAACTAAAAAAAGCCAATGGTGTGGTTTTATTATGGCATTGTTGGATGGGGGTGTCTCGCAGCTTAAAATAAGCAGTGTGCTTGTTTAGACACGTGGGGGCTCGCGCAGTTGGCGTAGGGCTTGAATCGCCTGATGCTCGGTCTCGTACTCTAAATGTGGGTAGAGACGATCCCAGAGGTCTGATCGTTTCAATATTCGCCTGATCTGGCCTTGTAGTCCACAAAAAGCCAGCAGGCAGTTTTTTCGTTGTGCCGCTTCATACACATTATCAATAGCATTAATCCCGGTTGAATCTAGAGCATTAATACCTGCCGCTGAGATAAGTAATACATGGGCATGTGAGCGTTGTATAGCAAGATTGGCGGTGTCTTTAAAGTTTTCCGCCGTAATAAAAGTAAGTGGGCCAGCAAAGCGCACCACCATGACTTCAGCATCCTGCTGGTCGCGTGGACTA
This sequence comes from Paenalcaligenes sp., assembly GCA_035303295.1. Classification (GTDB taxonomy): domain Bacteria; phylum Pseudomonadota; class Gammaproteobacteria; order Burkholderiales; family Burkholderiaceae_B; genus Paenalcaligenes. The sequence continues at coordinate 17,709 of DATGRU010000039.1, read as the reverse complement.
ACTCGCTTTAATTCTTCTGAGTCATCATCCGTATCAGACTTGAGAAAAACCACATGTGGATACATGTCTTGATATAGTCTAAACAGCAGCGATAGCAGCAAACCAATCAGCATGCCATGGTGGATGTTTGGTGCAAAAGCGAGGGTGGTAATAAAAGTGATAGCCGCAATCAGTCCGTCTAAGCGTTGTGTACGCCAGATTTGTAGGAAGCTTTTGGGTTCTAGCAGTTTGTAGACAACTCTGATGATAACGGCGGCTAAGACAGCGTTAGGAAGATGCCAAAGGAACGGAGTTAAATACAATAATGTAATGACTACAAAGCACGTTGCTATCAGTGCAGAGAAGCCCGTTCTTGCACCACTGCTAAAGTTTAACGCTGACCGTGAGAATGAACCGGATACGGGCATTCCGCCACTGAATGCCGATGCTATCTTAGCGAGTCCTTGAGAAATTAGTTCTTGGTTCTGGTTCCAGTTTTCACCAGTTTGAGTTGTTATGACCTTTGCACTTGCAGTTACTTCCATAAAACTGACAAGAGCTATCACCAGTGCAGCGGACAGCAGCGACATCATTAGGCTGAAGTCGAAGGTGGGGAAACCTAGACTAGGTAACCCAGAGGGAATGTAACCGATGACACTGCCGCCATGACTTTCATACTGCGTTAGCATGGCAATAAGTGAAGCAATGCAGATCACAATAAGAATGTTGGGTAATTTAGGGGTGACTCGTTGCAGTACGAGTAACGCTGCAAATGTGATTAAGCCAAATAGTAGGGATATCAGTTGTGCATCACCTAGTTGGCGCAGCATTGAAAATAAGTCTAGTAGGAAATGGTCGGAACGGTTGAGCCTTATCCCCAAAATAGCTGGCAATTGGGATAAGACGATAAGCAGTGCAGAGGCGCTAATGAAACCCGTCATAACGGGGCGGGATAATAACTTTAATAACCACCCAATTTTTAAAACGCCCAATATCAGCTGTATGATTCCAGAAAGTAGGCACAGCAGGATGGCCGCTTGCACGATGTCTACGTTACCCTTTGCTGAGATAGCAATGACAGAACTACCTGTCAGTAATGAGGTAAGAGCAACCGGGCCAGTGGCGATGACACTGCACGAGCCCAGTAAGGCCGCGACGATAGCAGGGAGTAATGCAGCATATAGGCCAATATGGGCGGGAAGGCCTGCAAGTTGCGCATAGGCTAGCGCTTGTGGAACCAAAATTAATCCCACAGTAATCCCGGCGATAATATCCCCATGTATGCCAGTGCTGCGCCATTTTTCTGGCCAGTGAAGAAAAGGCAGCATCCGTTTTAGTCGATTTCGTGGACGTATCATGATCGCTGCTTGGTTAAAGTGACAATAAACTGTGGGTGCTTAAATTCCTGTTCTGAAGCGGCTCTCGATCAATAACTTGTAGTTATTGGGTGGGATGAAAAATTGCTGATAGTACACAGCGGGAGAGTTGCCAAAAGAGACGACCGAGGTAAGTAGTGTGCCGGTAGTGCCCATTGGAACGTTAATCGCTAAACACCCAGCTTTAGGAATAGTGGCTTGTTCGATGTGGTTATGAGAAACCCCCGATTGTGAGCTGAATCTGTTCATGATCAGCTTTTTAATATTGGCTCCATTTAAGGCACTGATTGGCAGTTCAGCTAATTGCCTGACGCTATCTGCGCAGGCATAAAACCGCGCATAAACAGAAAACTCGTTTCCAATTTGCATTCGTCGGTCTACCCGTAAAATGCGTTGGTTTTTTTGTTCTAAATCTTCACTCCAGTGACCCCGTCCTTGAATAATAAAGCGTCGCAGCACCTGAGTGTAAACGGGCAAAAACGCTCCACTTTTGTTAGGGCGAAAGCGCATGTGCCAAGCATCAGTTAGTTCGTTAATGTCAGCGGGGATATAGGTACCATATCCCCTTTTACGCACAACCAGACCTTCTTCAACAAGATCCCTGAAGCTTCGTTGGATCGTGCCTAAACTAAAAGGTAAGCTTTGAGCGAGCTCTGATTCTGATGGTAATTTTTCGCTGGTTTTCCACGTCCCTTCCCGTATAAGCGCTTTAATTGCGATGCTTAATTGCGCGTGCTTAGACTTAACGTCTGCCTCGGCAGGTAGACGACGCAAGATTTTTTTTGCAATGACATTAATATCAGCCATTTAGACTCCATAGGTTGCCAGAGGCAAAGTGGCAAGCGCAAACACACATCAAACAAATGCCCAATTACTTTTCAAAATTACGTCTTAGAGAATTTCTACGGTCCCCGTCAACGGATCCACTACAAGCTCATCCCCATTCTTTATGAGTTGGGTCACGTCACCTTCTTCAAAGCGATCACAAAGACTAATGCCCGCTAAGGCGGCGCCCTGCGCCAGAATCGTATTCGCCTGATTAAACAGAATGGCTTTGGGGGCCATCCCGCGCGCTTTCATTTCATGTAACATCCAAGCTGAGGCTACCCCCCCTTTTGCGGTATTTAGCACAAGGATGCGATCCACATACGATTGGCCCACTAGTTTGTGGGCCGGGCGGGAGAATACGCCTTTTAGACGGTCTAAATCATAACGTGCTGAAAAATTATCGTCTGCTACTAAGGCTTGCCCTCGGACGGTTTCCCCGATACCTACATGGCATTTTAAAATTTGGCTCATACAATTTCTCCTGCGACGGCAGAGTCGATACATGCTTCCATATTGGCTAAGGACGGTTGATATCCGTATCCGCTGATGATGTTTACGATTTTGGTTGAGTTACTTAACAGTCGGTGCCAACCGTTGGCCTCCGCCATTTCGCGCGCAAACTGTTGATAAAAGCAGGTGCCGCGTAAGACTTTGGCACCGCTGTTCTCAATGCGTTTTGTAATTTCTAATCGGTCACAATCTGCTGCAACACTAGGAGAGGTGCACACGATAAGGGTGGTTTTAGGGTGCACCGTGCGTCCGTCTAAAAGGGCAGCGACTTGGGACATTTCCATGAGCGATAACTGTGGTGCAGCAAAAACCACCACATCTACTTTTTCTCCCTGAGCACCAAACTTGCCTTGAAATTGGTGAATATCTGCTTCGGTAATGGTGGTGCTAGACGGCGGAGGCCCATCAAATACTGAGGCCAAAGTAGGGGCCTCGGGTGTGACGCCTACGATATGAAAAAGGGGGATTGACCCGTAGCTAGCCATTGCAGCGCCAAAGTGTTTCATATCATCCGAAGAAGGGGCCGACTCTATACCCGTAACGACAGGGACTTGCCAATAGGAGCCTGCTTTTTGGCCAATGATTCCACCCAAGATACCCCATTCGGTTAAGTTCTTGGGTTGATATTCAACCGAAAACAGCTGGGTGCCTTTACGTTTTTCTGGTAAGTGTAGGCCGTAACGAGGTGTGCGTCCTGTGAGGCCCGCCGCTAGCGATGATGGGCCTCCTTCAAAGTTAGAGTAAGCGCCTAATACACTGTTGCTGTAAATAACAACGCCCGTATCGCCAAAGGCAACATGATCCCCTTGCACAGGAGGCATGATGGTTTGGTAATTAATGCAGGTGTCGGTCATTAGTATGCCCAAGGCACTGCATGCGGCAATCGTTCGTCGCTCAAGGTCAGCCATCGTTTCTGTTTGGCCCAGCTCTTTGTAATAGCTTAGGTCTACTCCCCGAGGGTCAGTAATCATTGGGATTCGTACTTTGTCCCCCTGTGCAGCGAGGTCTTCCAGAAAACTGACTCCTGCAGCGCCTAATGACTCGGGGTCGGCCATCATATGTGCTTGCGAAACGTTAACAAAGTCGTCCGCGTCAAACTGACGGCCTACTTGCATCATGTGTTCCATAGCCCATTTGCGTGCTGCACCTTGTTCTCCAGCCAGCATGCTCTGTTCTTCTTCGGATAGTTTCATGGATTTGTTCCTTAGCTAATTGAGAAAAATCAAGTGATTAACGAGACGTGTGTGCGTTTACTGCATTGATTGCGGTAGCCAGAGTACGAGGTCAGGAATGAAATACACGACATAAAGCATCGTTACCTGTATGGCAATAAACGGTAGGACGCCCATTGCTAAACGGCCTAGAGGGATACGTGAGATGCCATGAATGGTGAATAGGTTGATGCCTATTGGGGGGGAGATTTGGGCGATTTCCATCGCAATCACCGCAAAAATACCGAATACGAGGGGATCCATTCCTAATTGCATAGCAACAGGAAAAAAGATAGGTATCGAAATAAGCAGCATGGCCGCACTTTCAAGAAAAATACCCATAAGTAGGTAGGCCAAGATGATGAGATTGAGTGCCATAAAGCCGCTGGCGTTCTCAATAATGGCTTGCGCAATGGCTTGAGGCATTTGCTCGAAGGTTAAAAAATGTGCGAAATACTGACCAAATACGATGAGCATGAGCAGCATTGAGGTGGTTTCAATAGCGGCCATAGTGGCTTCTCGTAGTTTTTCCCAAGAAAGTCGTTTTTGGATGAAGCCAAGTAGTGTGACGAATACAACTGATAACGCCCCTACTTCAGTAGGCGTGAATAGCCCGGTATACATGGCAAGAATGATGGCGGGAGGCAGCAGCAGAATGCCTACAGCTTTCTTAGTTACGGTCACTTTCTCAGCGAAAGAAACATTTCTGGGCACCCGAACGGCAGGTTTAGAAAGCAGTACATACCCAGCAAATAAGGACAACATGATGGCCCCAGGGATTACACCGGCAATAAAAAGCTGTCCAATCGATGTTTCGGTTAGTACCCCATATAGAATGAGAGGAATAGACGGGGGCAGAATAATGCCCAGAGTCCCGCCACCTGCTACAAAACCTCCAGCCCGACGTTGCCCATAACCCTCTTGACGTAGCAAAGGGATAGCCACGAGACCCACGGTGGCCGCACAGGCGATACTTGATCCTGATATGGCGGCGAAAATACCGCAAGCCCCAATCGTTGCCACGCCTAATGAGTTGGGTATAGAGCCGACCCATGCTTTGGTGACCTCAAACATGTCGCGTCCGGCATCGGTTCGCTGCATGATCGTCCCCGTAAATATAAACAGGGGGATAGCGACAAACTCGAAAATCGAAGCCCCTTGCCATGTGGTCTGTATGAAGGAGCGGATGGTGTAAGAGGGGTCTTCGATAAGGAACGTCACAACAAAGGCCGCTAGACCCATTGAAATAAAAACGGGAATAGAGAGCAGCATAAAAACGAAGAGCAGAACAATTGCAATAACGCCCGCATTATCAATAATGAAGTTCATGGCTGGTCCTTAGCTCTTTAGTGAATATGTGTTTCTTGCACATGCTCTAGCGATTCACTATTGATATTGACGATGGTCTGCAGAACTAAACCTAAGCCTCCTAAAGGGATGGCCAGATTGGGTATCCATAGGGGTACTTCCAGCAACGTGGATGAAACGATGGAATTACTCCACGAGTACCATGTGAAATACAGTCCTGCCCCAATCAGTAAAAAGCCAAAGAATAAGACGGAAAAATGGGACAGCAAATTGAAAAACTTGCGAGTTTTAGGAAATATTTGCAGTAAAAAGGTGACCCGGAAGTGGGCTCCCTTTTTTAAAGCAAGCGCATTTCCTAAGAAGCCAAGAAAAATGAAGGCATAAAGCGTAGTTTCGAACACCCAAATACTTGGGTATCCGAAGCTGCGCATAATCGCATCGTACGTAATCAATACAGCTAGCAGCATCATGAGCACGAGTGAAATGTTACTCATGAGCTTGCCTACATTATCTAAACTACGAATTAAGGGTGGGTAAGTGCTAGCACCAGCCATAAGTAGCTCCAAAGAGAAGGGTGAACCAAGCTGTAATGCGGGGCCGTACTAATTCGCAGAAATTAATTCAGTGAGATCGGCTGGATAATCTTGCCGGGCCTGTGCCGTAAAGTCCGAAAGCGCATTTATCCACTTATCCCATTCAGGAGAGGTGGGATCCAAGTTTGTAACCGTAGAGCCCGCATCTCTCACTTCCTGAACCTGCTGGTCATAGATCGAGATGAGTTGTTCTTGCATATGGCCCCTTGCCTCTGCGACGGCGTCGAGTAAAGCGTCGCGTAGCTCTGGACTGAGTCGGTCAAACTTTTGCTTGTTCATCACGTAAGCGTGAATTAGGCTGCCGATTACGCCGCTTTGCGCCAGCATATAATCAGTAACTTCGTAGTGCTTTAGACCCACTGCACCACCTAAGCCGCCCATCGCCCCATCGATGGTCCCTCGTTGGAGAGCTGAATAAACATCACCTACACCCATGGTGATGGGGGAACCTCCTAATTCCTGAATGACTAATCCGGCTCCGCGTGAATAGACGCGAATCGACTTGCCTTTAAGGTCGTCCGGTACCTTAATGGATTGCCGGGATGAGATGACGGCAGGGCCAATATCAAACATGGACAGTAGAACAGCGCCTTGTTCTTGCAATTTATTATTGAAGTAGTCGAATACGGGGTTCCCGGGCACTAGGTTTTCTAAGGTCCAGTCCATAGATTTATCCCATAGCGGGGTTGTAAGTATCGTTACCTCTGGAATCCGTCCTGACCAGGTGTCCATCGTTGTTAAGGATATGTCGACCGTGCCTTGGGGGATGGCGGTAGGAACAAACTCTTGTTTGACCATCTCGCCTCCCTGAAAAACGCGCAGGCGAAATTCACCATCGCTTTTTTCTTTTAGCGCTTCAGTAAAGGCGGGTATGAACTCAGCTACTTGGGGGTGTAATGGGCTGCCCCAGGTGGAAATGGATAAACGTTCTGCCGATGCAGTGGAAATGGTGAGAAGCCCTGCAAAGAGGGTTGAAATAACAAATTTAAAATACCGCTGTGCCATGAGGATGTCTCCTGTTGGGTGGATGCTCTGATTAAGTGCTGTTTTGCGCAGCATTCATGGAGGTTTTAGCAGCAGTTGATAAAGGTCGCTTACATAACTTTGTTATTTATTTATCGACTTATAAAGTTATTTCCAGCGATTCTTACTACATAGTAAGTGCAGTAACTATATAGTAATGTTCAGTTTTTGAATGTGTCAATACTATGTAGTTACGGTTTTTGCTAGCAATTACCCTAGTGTGGAAGAGGGGGCACCCACTCAAATTCGTTGTTAAAGAGTAGGAAGCAAGGTTTGATGGTCTGTAAAAACAGGGTGCTTTAGAAATGATGGAATGCGAACGGAGCAAAAAATAACACCCATCCATGACCTGTTAAATCAGGTAGGGATGGGTGTGTCTTTCACCATTAAACCTGCACTGGAAAGTGGTAAGCACCAGTGCAGGCTTTAGCGTATCAGCCGTTTAAGGGTGCCCCGGCTGTTGGCGGATGGCGGCGATTTTCTCGCGCACATTGGTCCACGCGGGTTTATCCGGGGCGAAGCGCTTACGCATGTAGTGCACCAGCTCTTCAAGTTGGGTGTCGCCCATGCTGTCTTTAAAGCCAGGCATGGTGCTTAAATTAGGCAGAGCCGGTTGGCTGATACCATGCAGCAGCACTTGGATGGTGTTGTCCGGGTGGTCGCTGTGTAGGTTGGTGTTTAATGCCAGCGAAGGTCGCGCGCCGAACAGCACCGGGCCAGAGCGTGAGTCATGACACGCCGCACATGCCCCATTAAACAGTTGCTCTCCGGGCATAAGCATGGTGCTGCTATCGGCTTGGCTGCGCGCCTCTAGCTGAGCAGCCATAGAGGCATGCTCGGCTTGTGAGCTTTGTGCGTCAGGGTTCAAGCTGGCGAGGTAGTGCGCCATGGCGCGTACATCACTTTCAGGAAGTTGGGCCAAACCCGCAACCACCGGCCCCATCGGGCCTGCCGCCGTACCGTGTAAGGGAGAGTAGCCTGTACGTAGGTATTGGAACAGCTCAGCCTCAGACCACGGAATGGGCGCTGACGATAAATGGGTTAAGGCTGGCGCTTCCCAGTTATCAATAAAGGCACCGCCTAAAAATTGATCCTTACCGGTTTTTTCTGCGCCTAAGGCATTACGTGGGGTATGGCAGGCCGTGCAGTGACCGCTACTGTTCACCAGATAGGCGCCCCGATTCCATAGGGTGCTTTGACTGTCGTCAGGTGTATAGGCTTGGCGGTCCCGATGAAACAGCAGGTTCCAGCCTGCCACCAAGGGTCGCAAATTCATGGGGAAGGCAAGTTGTGTTTGTGGGTTTGTTTGTTTAACAGCGGGCTGGGTCATTAAGTACGCATATAAAGACTGTAGGTCTTCATCTGACATTTTGGCGTACGAGGTATAAGGGAAGGCGGGGTATAGGTGCGAGCCATTCTGGTGAATGCCTTCGCGCATGGCACGCTCGAACGCCTTATACGACCACGCACCAATACCGGTTTCTGGGTCAGAAGTGATGTTGGTAGAGTAAACCGTGCCAAAAGGCGTCTCTAAGGGGCGACCCCCCGCGTTTACTTTACCGCCATCTTGCGTGTGACACACCATACAGTCACCCGCTAAGGCAACGCGACGACCGCGCTCAATAGCGCCTGCGGAAAAAATGCTGGTATCCGCATTAACAATAGGTGGGATGCTACTGCGCCACGGCGAAGCCACGACAACGGCTCCCGCAATGGCGGCAGCTAAACCGCCCAGCCATGTTTTGTAGCGAGGTTTCTTTTTAGCGGGGCTGCGATCACCTTGTTCCAGACTAAGCTGAGGAATGACCAGCGGAGCCTGACGGATGCGCAGCCCGGTGGCGTTGTAAATTGCGTTGGAAATGGCTGCAGCGGCAGGCAGTTCGACCTCTGGGCTCCACGCCAATGGGCGATCCACACTGGTTGAGCTTTTCACCAAATTTACTTCGGGTAAGCTAAGCTCGCGCGAACGCTCTGCTTGGGTCGTATTGCCTTCAGCGTCGGCGCTAGCAGCTTGAGTTTGTCCTAGTAACTGTTGTGTCCAGCGGCTTAACTGCTCTTTAATGCTGGCTTGATCAGTGGTGGTGGAGTCGGGTGAGACATCGGTGCTTTCATGTCCAACCGTTAATTTACTAACGGCCAACTCACCACTTTGCGTGTCCACCTGAAGTTCTACTGCCCAGGCTGACCAGCTTTCTTTGGGAGGGTGCTGATCGTGGTCAATCACATGGCTGTAGGCAATGCCGCGGCCGGTTTTAACTGGCTGCTGAGCATCGTAAGGGGATGGCGCCCAATCCGCTTGCTCAGCAACACGCTGCAGCAAGGCTTTACCGCGTTCGCTTTGGATTTTTTCTAAGCGTGCTTCAACGGGGTCTAACTCGTGTTCGCTGCACAACTCATCAAAGTGTGATTCGTGTGCAAACACCGATGCTGCCACATACTGAAAGGGGTCTACTGTACTACTGGGGCCCTCGTTACGTGGGGCTGGTGCGGCCACGTAGTCGGTATGTAAGCTTAGGCCTTTATTGGCTGTGTCGCTGATGCCGCACAATAAAGCCGGAATGGACGGGCGGTTAGGTGGCACCGCATTACTGCTCCAAACCTCAGCCCCTTGGTTGTTGTCATAAAACTGGATGTTTAAAGGCGTAGGGGCATATTCAGCCTGCACGCGAACAGGGCGATGCAGTTCCCAAGCCAGTAGTGCCGCTTCAATCGCTGTGTCGGTACTGGCGTAGCGCCCTTTACCGTGAGGCACCACGTGAATACGTGATGGCTCGATTTCCAATAAGGCAGACAGTTCTTCGCGCAGGGCATTGCTGCGTGTGCAGGCCGTCCAAATAATGAGCGCGTCGTCGCGATGCCAAGCAATGGCCCAATCAGGTTCAGCGGGGGCGTCGACAGTGCTCCAGTCGTATTCCGTGCTGACGGCGATAGGGGCATCAGCAGGTGACTCGTTAGTTGGATTTTCCAGCACGCGTGCGTCAGTGGGTACAGGTGTGGCCCAGCTGGCTTTTAACAGTGATCGAGCCTGTAGGGCTTGATGCCGTTGCGAGGCCACCATACCGACAAAGCTGCCTTTTACGACGCATTTCACCACGCCATTCGTCAGTAGCGCGGCCGATTGGTCCAGCGCAACCAACTGCGGTGCCGCGTGTGTTTGTAGTTGCTGCTGCCAATGAGTGGGACGCAATACCACCCCATGCAACAGTTGTTGCGTTGAAGGGGGGGATAAATCGTTACTGCTGCTGGAGGTGCGAAGCTGATGCTGGCCGTTGGACTGCGTTAAGGCGTTTTCAGCTGTCATGCTTCACTCCTGCAGCAGCGGTTGCGGCGGCCATGATTTCCACGTGTGTGCCACAGCGGCACAGGTTATGACGCAATTCGTTGCGTATTTGGGCCTCAGTTGGTGATGGGTTGCGTAATAATAAAGCTTGTACCGTCATCACCATGCCATTTAAACAATACCCACATTGCGCCGCTTGGTGGTCAATGAATGCTTGCTGCACTGTGTTCGGTTTACCGTCAACGCTTAAGCCTTCTAGCGTGGTGACCTCTCGGTCTTCAATAATGCTGACGGGGATCGTACAGGAGCGAGCGGCAACACCATCCACCAACACGGTGCAGGCACCACACTCACCTAGCCCACAGCCGTACTTAGGGCTATTAAGCTGTAAATCGTTTCGCAACACATACAATAAGGGCGTATCAGGTTCGACCGTAACGTGGTGCGTTTTATTGTTTACCGAAAGGGAAAATTGACGCGATGTTAAGGTAGGCATTTGAATAAAAGTTACCAGTGGTTTTCGTTCTTAATAAGTCTATACGCTTTTATTTTGTGTAATTAGTGGCGCTAGGTTTGAGCTTCAGGCTTTAATTATATAGGGTATGCATACGAGATTTCCCTATATTTTATTAGGGTTAACACTGCTTTTTGCCTTATTTTTTAATGAATGGCGACTGACGCCTTATCAAAAGCAAATGCAGCGTGTACACTTTATAAGCTACGGATTACATTGCATCCTAAATGGAAATTTCGATCATGGCATATTCGGATCCTCGTCAGGAACAACAGGCGCTACTGCAGACAGAAGGCACGCTATTAATTTTACGTGCCCCAGCGCTTCCTCCCGTGCCGCCACCGGGACAGCCCGGGGCGAAATCCACCTATTTGCAGGCTTACGATGAAGTCTTTGTTGCTGTGTCCGAGCAGGGCTGGATACGAGCTTTTAGTGGCAAGGTAGATTTGGGTACTGGCATACGTACGGCCTTAACCCAAATCGCGGCTGACGAGCTGGATGTTGCCATGGACAAAATCACTATGGTAATGGGGCATACCGATGCGGTGCCGAATCAAGGGCCCACCATTGCCAGTGAAACTATCCAAATTTCGGCTGATCCTCTTAGGCGCGCCGCCGCGCAAACGCGTCATATATTACTTAATTTAGCTGCTGAAGCACTAGGTCACGAGGCCAATAAGCTGACCGTAAATAACGGTGTGATTAGCGCACCGGATGGACAGTCAACAGACTATTGGTCCTTGCTAAAGGGCAAAAGTATTCGTGAATATTTAAGTAAAGATGTGGCTACCAAGCCGGCCTCAGCGCTTAAGCTAGTAGGCCGATCCATGCCACGTGTGGATATCCCTTCTAAGGTAACAGGTGAGTTCACTTACGTACACGATGTGCGGCTGGAAGGTATGTGGCATGGACGGGTTGTGCGTCCGCCGTATGTGGGCCGTGATAGCGGTGACTTTATTGGCCATACTCTGGTCAGTGTAGATGAAAGCTCGGTTAAGTCGATTCACCCCGATATTAAAGTGTTTGTAAAAGGTGATTTTATAGGGGTAGTGGCGCGTCGGGAAGAGCACGCGATCAAAGCCATGAAAGCCTTGAAGGTAGAGTGGAAGCCCGTGCCGCCCGAGCAAGACCTCAGTAACCTAGAGGCCGCTATCCGTCGCCAGCCTAGCAGTCCTCGCATGCTGCGGGACGATGGGGTGGATGAGAGTCTTCCTCCAGCACAGGTTGAGCTACAACGTACTTATGTCTGGCCTTATCAGTTGCATGCCTCCATTGGGCCTTCATGTGCGGTGGCGGATTACCAGCCGGGGCACGTCAAAGTGTGGTCTGGCACGCAAAACCCCCATATGTTGCGGGTGCATTTAAGTGAATTGTCCGATCTAGATGAAGGCCAAATTGAAATTATCCGGCTAGAGGCCTCGGGTTGCTACGGCCGAAATTGTGCTGACGATGTATGTGCCGATGCGCTGTTGTTGTCTCAGTTTTTGGGGGCGCCAGTGCGCGTACAGTTAACACGCGAGCAAGAGCACGGTTGGGAGCCTAAAGGTACGGCCCAGCTTATGGACGTAGAGGGTTCGGTGGATGCGAATGGCAAGTTGCGTCATTATGGTTTCAGTACCTACTACCCTTCTAACGATGGGCCGTTGCTAGCACTGTTTTTGACAGGTAAGCAGCCGGCGGAGCCGCGAGTCTTACAAATGGGCGATCGCACTGCGGTGCCTCCTTATGACTATATAAATCAGAAGATTGTCTGCAACGACTTGGCGCCATTGGTTCGTACTTCGTGGCTACGCGGTGTCTCGGCGCTGCCTAATTCTTTTGCTCATGAGTGCTTTATTGATGAGCTAGCGCACGAAGTGGGTGCCGATCCTGTGGATTTCCGGGTGTCTCATCTAACGCAAGATTTACGGGCTCAGGATTTGATTAAGGCCATTGCAGAGAAAGCAGAGTGGTACAGTCGACGGTCTGGATCACGTGGCAAGCCCGATGAGAAGGGTTGGTTACATGGAATGGGTGTGGCGTATGCCTGCTACGTACACTCGAAGTTCCCCGGATTCGGGGCGGCGTGGTCAGCCTGGATTGTGGATATAAGCGTTCGGGTGGAAACCGGCGAGATAGTGATTAATCGGGCAGTGATCGGACAAGATACGGGACAAATGGTGAATCCCGCAGGCGTACGTCACCAGTTGCATGGCAATGCAGTACAAGCCATCAGCCGCACCTTATATGAAGAGGTGTTATTCGATGAGAAGGGGCCAATTGCCTCCGAATGGGGCGGCTACCGTCTGATCGATTTCAGTGAAATTCCACCGATTGACGTGGTGTTTATGGACCGACAAGACCAGCCTCCAATGGGTGCAGGTGAGTCAGCGTCTATTCCGTGTGGGCCTGCTATTGCGAATGCCTTGTTCGATGCCTGCGGTATGCGCTTTTATGAGGCGCCTTTCACCCCAGAACGCATTCGAGCAGCATTGCAAAAAGCGAATGAGCACGTGTTTTCTTGAGGCTAAGTCCTCGCATATTTTGGAGAGGAAATGAGTCAGTATTTATATGGTGCGAACGTGTCTGCGAATGGCATTCGTCAACACTACTTGCGCTACGGTGGCACCGAAGGCGAACGCGCTAATCGTCCTGCTGTCATTATTGTTCCGGGCATTACCAGCCCAGCGATTACGTGGGGCTTTGTGGGTGAGCAGTTCGGTAAGCATTTTGACACCTACGTTACCGATGTACGTGGACGTGGTTTAAGCGAAGCCGCCGACGGTATTGATTATGGCTTGGATGCGCAAGCTGCTGATGTGATCGAATTGGCTAAAGCCTTAGGCTTGAAGCGCTACATTATCGTGGGTCATTCCATGGGTGGACGTATTGGTGCACGTGCAGCGGGCACCCACCCAGAAGGCCTTGAAGCCTTGGTGATGGTGGATCCACCCGTATCTGGCCCCGGTCGTCGTCCATACCCAGCGCAATTGCCTTGGTATGTGGATTCCATGGCCTTAGCGCGTCAGGGGTGCGATGCCGAAGCCATGCGTGCATTCTGCCCGACATGGACTGAAGAGCAGCTGCAATTACGTGCAGAGTGGCTACACACCTGCAATGAAAGCGCCATTATTCAAAGCTTTAACGATTTCCAGAATGACGATGTGCATGCCGACTTTGCTCGCATTAACGTGCCCGTGATGCTGATGACGGCAGAGCGTGGCGATGTGGTGCGTCCTGAAGACGTGGAAGAAATTTCTGGGCTGATTTCTGGCTTGGTGGTGACGCAGGTTAAAGATGCCGGCCACATGATTCCATGGGATAACGAAGCAGGCTTTTATGAGGCGTTCGGCGACTTCTTAGGTACGTCTATCGCCTAACAAATAACGTGGCGAGGCCCCGGAGGCCTCGCTTTATGTAGGACAGGAGACACAGAATGGCTGTAAGTGATTATCAGTTAATCGAGGCATGGAAAGAAGTATTGCGCCTCTCTAAACTCGAAGCCGGTCAAACGGTTACGATTTTGACCAGCTCCACCACCCATCCGCAAACTTTGTCATGCGCACTGATTGCTGTGCAGTCGATGGGTGCGATTGTGAACCGCTTGGATTTGCCGCCAGTCAATGCCGAGAAGGCGCTAAGTCGCGATCCGCTGGCGTATTTGGGTACGACACCACTGACCGGTAACAGGGCAGCGATTGCCGCCTTAAAAGCCAGTGATTTGGTGCTAGACCTAATGACGCTATTGTTCTCGCCCGAGCAAGGTGAGATTCTGGAAAGCGGTACCAAAATTCTGCTGGCTGTTGAGCCACCAGAGATTCTAGTGCGTGCCGTACCGACTGAGGCCGATCGTGAACGCGTAAAAGCGGCATCAGCCCGTATTGCTAAGGCTAAAGAAATGCACATTGTGTCAGCCGCGGGTACCGACCTGCGCTGCCCATTGGGCGAATTCCCCGCTATCAGCGAGTACGGTTTTGTGGATGAGCCCGGACGTTGGGATCACTGGCCCAGTGGCTTTACCCTGACATGGCCTAACGAAGGCGGTGCAAACGGTCGTATCGTCATTGATAAAGGCGATATCCTGCTGCCCCAGAAGTGTTATGTAGCCGAGCCCATCACGCTAACTGTCGAGAACGGTTACGCCACTAAAATTGAAGGTGGTGTGGACGCCGAGCTGCTGGACGAGTACATGAAGAGCTTTAACGACCCTGAAGGGTATGCGATTTCCCACATTGGTTGGGGGCTGCAACCACGGGCACATTGGAGCACCTTAGGTTTGTACGACCGAGAAAACACCATTGGTATGGATGCCCGCGCTTACGAGGGTAACTTCCTGTTTTCATTAGGCCCGAATAACGAAGCAGGCGGTTCACGTACCACCGCTTGCCACATTGATATTCCCTTACGTCGTTGCACCGTACGCCTTGATGGTGAAGATGTTGTGCGTGAAGGTAAGGTGCTGGACGGAGAGCACAATGAGTAATGATGATGCAATTTATCAGCAACAGGGTTTTGGTGCGTCCTTAGAGCCCAAGGCACCTTATGGCCTGCTGATTATTGATTTGGTGAATGGTTTTGCTAACCCCGAGGTTTTTGGTGGTGGCAATATCCCTGAAGCCATTGAGAACACCGAGTTATTGCTGGCGACTGCTCGCGAGCAGGGTTGGCCTGTGGCGCACACGCGTATTGTGTTTGCTGATGATGGCGCGGACAACAATATTTTCAGCATCAAGGTACCCAGCATGCTGACCTTGTTGGAAAACAACCCTGATAGCCAGATCGTGCCCGAGTTAACCCCGGTTGAGGGTGAGTTGGTGGTACGTAAAACGGTACCGTCTGCCTTTTATGGTACATCACTGGCCGCATGGCTGACTCAGCGTGGGGTACAAACTTTGCTGGTGGCCGGTGCAGTGACCAGTGGTTGCGTACGCGCATCGGTGGTGGATGCGATGCAGTTAGGTTTCAGGCCGTTGGTGGTGTCCGATTGCGTGGGCGACCGCGCTATTGCACCGCATGATGCGAACCTGTACGACATGAAGCAAAAGTACGCAACGGTTGTAGACCGGCAGGAAGCGATGAAGTTGTTGGGTTTGGCCTAATAACGCATCGATCTACTGCGTTGGGGTGTTAGGGCTAATCCTTTTCACCCCCTCGGGTAGCAATAAAAAGGGAGCTTAAAGTAAGCTCCCTTTTTTGCGTCCTGCGCTTGTCTGAATGGGGTGATGAAAAAGTTTAAAGGCAATAAAAAACCGCCACACCCAGAGGAGAGGGAGGTGGCGGCGAGGAAAAGACTCAAACTGTTGTTGATGTAATCGTTTTAATTAGCGGTTGACTAGATGTGCTGGGAACGCTTTCATGACGAGGAAAGCATTAAAAATCAAGCAAGCAGCAAAGAGGTACAACGCGCTATCTGCTGTGCCAGTTAAGTCGGTTGCAATACCGATCAGCGAGTTACTGATTAAGCCAGCAATGTTAGCAACGGAAATAGCCAATGCGAAGCCTGTTGCAGCCGCAGTACCTTTTAGGAAGGTGCCTGGCAAGCTGAAGAAGACAGGAACAGCACCTAACAACGCACCGGATGCAATCGAGAACGTTAGTACCGTTAATACGATGTTTGCAGAAACAAAGGTACTTGCGACTAAAGAGATGGCACCAATGGTCAGTGGAACCGCCAAATGCAGACGTCGTTCTCTGAATTTGTCTGAGCTGGCACCCAAAGCGAGCATGCTAATTACCGCTACGATGCTGGGCACAGCGGTTAGCAAACCAATGTTAAAGGTGTCGGTTACGCCAGCATTACGGATAAAGGTAGGCATCCAGAATCCAATGGCGTACACCCCTAACAGAATGGAGAAGTCGATACTGCCCAGCATCCATACTTTTAGGTTGAAGAAACCATCTTTAAAGGATGACTTACTGTGTTTGCCTTCAGCATTGTCATTGTCCAGATCCTTTTGTAGTAGCGCTTTTTCTTCCGTTGTTAACCATTTAGCTTTGTTGTGGTTATCAGGAAGTGCCCAAAAAGTCAGAATGCCTAACAGTACGCTAGGAATCGCTTCCAAGAAGAATAGCCATTGCCAGCCGCTTAAGCCACGCACTTGATCGAAAGTGGACATAATCCAGCCAGAGATTGGGCCTCCAATCACGCTAGATAGTGGCAAGCCGATAGCAAATAAGGCAATAATTTTGCCTCGTCGGTAGGTGGGGAACCACGTTGTCAAATAGTACAGCACACCCGGTAAAAAGCCGGCTTCAGCGGCACCGAGCAGGAAGCGAATGGTGTAGAACTGGGTTGTCGTGGTGACGAACATGGTCAAGCCCGAGAGAATCCCCCAGGTGATCATGATTCGAGCAATCCACATGCGGGCGCCCACTTTTTCTAGTACGAGGTTGCTGGGCACCTCGAAAATGATGTAACCCACGAAAAAGAGCCCTGCACCCAGTCCATAGGCTGTGGCGCTAAACTGCAGCTCTTCCATCATTTGTAGCTTAGCAAAGCCTACGTTGATGCGATCAAGGTAGGCTGCGAGATAACAAAAGCATAAAAAAGGAATAAGGCGCCAAGAGATTTTTTTGTATAAGTCGTGATTGTTGTCACTACTTATAGGCATGGCTTGGGTTGTAGTCGTTTGCACGTTCAACGTCTCCAATCATTTATATTGTCGTTGTAATGATAGAAAGGGGCCGAGGATTTGTGCCCCGGCCTTTGTTTTACTAGGAAGCTGTGTTGCTCGGTACTTTGAGTTCTTCTTCATAAAGATCGTAGCCATATACCCATGCTGGGTCTTCTTGGGTACGCAAGAAGGTATTAGCATTGGATACGGCTTGAACGCGAGAAGCACGTTCTTTACGGTTGGCTTCGTATAATTCGAAAGCCGTACGGTAATCCGTTAAGCCAGTTTCTTGTAAGCAGCGAGTCAGCATGGCGGCATCTTCAATCGCCATACACGCGCCTTGAGCCATGTGAGGCTTCATTGGGTGGCAAGCATCACCCAGCATGACCAAACGTCCGCGACTCCAGATGGGTAGAGGGTTGCGGTTCAGCAGTGGCCACTTGGTAATATTGTCAGTAGAACGAATAAGGTTGTGTACGGTTTCGTTAAAGCCT
>DATGRU010000038.1:0-8921 GCA_035303295.1 Paenalcaligenes sp. | reverse complement strand
CATGGCAGCGTTAAGCCAGAGCGCTATAGGCGGTGTATAGGGTTCAGAGCATTTTTTCCCGTTGCTGTTCGGCGCGGGATGCGCCAATGGCGGTTTCAACTTGTTTCTGCTCTTCAGGCGGAGGGAGTGCAGCGGGAAAGCCTAGCGATTGAATCCAAAGCTCTCGACCCCAACCCTTAGTGTGATAAAGGTGATGGCCTTCATCTTGCGCCACCTGATCATGAGCTTCTTTAAGTGCTTGGGCAAGCTGTTTGTTAGATGATTGTTCTGCCACCACGCCAATTAAGCCCCAGTTCATTGTGTCTTTGGTTTCGGCCAACACAACACATTCGGCCGCTACCAGTTCTGCGGCTTTAGGATCAGCTTCTTTTTTTGCCATCTCCATCGCCTTAACCAAGGAATTTGCAATATGCGAAAGCACCTTGCGCCCCGGCGTTTGTTTGGCTGGATCCAAACCAATTTGCTGAAACACATTTAATAAAACATCTTGGTGTGTTTTGGTCTCGTCCAGATAACCTTCCCACTCTTCTTTTAGATCAGGTGTGACAGCACAGCTGATAGCGGCCTTATAAATTAATTCGCCGCCAAGTTCTGTTTCCAGCGCTTGATAAAGTAACTCGTTAATCTGTTGTGCATCACCTTGTTGTCGCTTTGTCATAGGACCCCCCTGTGATCATCCATGAGTTGAATAGTCAGCCTAGCGAAATTACGCGACTGCTAATCAACTTTTTGAAAGTGAAGGCTTCAAAACGTTGTGTATTTCAAATGGGTTCTATCAGAATGCCTGAGTAAACACTGCCACAACTGATTCAACTGTTTACAGTTCGCTTGTCTACAAAACCCTTATGATCTGCTTAAGTAGGGCGGCGACAGAGCAGGGCGGTATTTTAGGTGCGCTCTACATCGCCGCTAAGTGAAAGCGTAACGCTGCATTCGTTTATAGGAAGTAAGCTATGAAAAAAACATCAGCTGTGGTGGCCTTTACTGTATTACTTGCGGGTTGTGCGGGTACAACGCAAGGTCTTCCTACCGAAAGTGGAGTGGATTTGAATCAGTATGCTGGCGTGTGGTACGAGCAAGCGCGTTTGCCCAACAGCTTTCAAAAGGAATGCGCAGGCGAGGTTAAAGCGACCTATGTGTTGAATGCCGATAATACGCTAGGCGTGACGAATCAGTGCGTGAAAGCCGATGGCAGTAGGAAAACAGCCAAAGCCGTTGGTAGGTTGGCCAGTTCTGCTGATCCTCAGGATCCTGCAAAGTTAGAAGTACGCTTCGCGCCGAGCTGGACATCTTGGTTGCCGATGGTGTGGGGGGATTATTGGATCATGAAGCTAGAGGATAATTACCAATACTCTTTGGTAGGTACTCCCGATCGTAAATACCTATGGGTGTTGTCACGCGCCCCAAAGGCTGATCAGGCCAAAGTAAAAGAACTGCTTGATTACGCCGAAAGCCAAGGCTTCGCAGTGGATGAGGTTATTCATACTCCATAGAGTAAAACAGTGAATAGGGTGCAGGGCAGTAGAGCGATTCGGGTGGAGGGTGTTTTACCTGATATTCATGGCCGGTGCTTGGGTATATGATGATTCGAGCTAGGTGGGATTGCCGCCCAGCCTTTAGTGATGACGTAGTACTCTGTTGCGCGATGCACGTTATGCCTTCACGAAGCGATGGATAGCGTGGTTTTTGAAATTCGTACCGATCTAACTAAGGGGCGAAGTATGACTACAGATAAACTCATTCACGTCGATGGTTACCGCGAACGCCATTATGCGGTGCACTGTGAGCCGTCTGCACTTCGACCCGATCGGTGGAGTGTATGGGTAGAAATTTTTCAAGATAAAGGCCTACATCCCGATAAGCTGTGTTTGTCTGCCGAACATGCCTATAACTTCAACTCGTACGACGATGGTAAAGCAGCCGGTATCTGTTTTGCGCAGCAGTTAATCGATGCTGAATTCGTGCAGTAGGGGTGGAAAATGGCTTATTGGTGGGTCAATCTCGGGCAGCCTGAGCTAGCTGGCGATTACATCTGGAGTCCGAAAACCAATGAAAAAGGTGGCCCTCATCAGACCTATGAGCATTTAAAAGAGGTGGCCGTGGGTGATGTGGTGTTTGCCTACATTGGTGGGGAGATTAAAGCAGTAGGGCGCGCTACGGCAACGTACCAAAACCAGCTTAATCCAGCTCTGTATTCAGAATCGGAAGACTCCCAGTTCGAAGGTTGGTTGGTGCCAGTAAAATGGCAGGAATTGACAGCGCCATTTCGACCCAGAGTTTACTTGCACCTAATTGCTCCCCGCTTACCCGAAAAATATGCGCCTATTCGTGTTAACGGCGAACGCAATCGTAAATGTTACCTAGCTAAAATCTCAGATGGGCTGGGCCAATTGTTAATGGCGATAAGCGACTTTGCAACGCATGAACCATGGAATAGTCATGAGGTGCTCAGCACGACCTTAGCCTATCGCAGGCAAGAGCGCGATATTCTGAACGGCCAGCAGAGCAACGCAAAAAAAGTTGCTTTATTGTTGGCAGCCCAAGGGCAGGGGCCTTTTAAGGACAGCGTGGTGCAGCGCGAGCGCTTTTGTCGCTTAACCGGAGTTGCACAGCCAGACTTACTAAAAGCTGTGCATATTCAACCTTGGCTATGTTCAAGCAATCAGCAGAGGCTTGATCCCAACAATGCCTTATTGTTGGCTCCGCATGCCGCCCACTTATTTGAAGGTGGTTTTATTTCCTTTGAAGCAGATGGCACGTTGTTAATTAGGAATGAAGTCGTCGAACACAGTTTGGAAGCGTGGGGGCTGCCATTATCCATTCCGCTCACTCCGTTTAGGGCCGAGCAACATGTCTATCTAAGCTATCATCGCGAACATGTGTTTGGCTCAAGTGTGGACGAATCGACTCAGTAAAATGAAGCTTTGTAAGCATTCGTTGTGTAAGCAGTGCTTCTGTAGCACTTAGCATCAAAATTACTTTTTTGCGGCTTGCTGGGGCTGAGGGGGCTGTTTAGACTGGATCGCAGTGAATTAATCCTTCGCATAGAAGCGAAAACTGTGATTTGGTAGGAGATAGTATGGCTATTTATAACCGCTCCCGTTCTATCCGTGCATTGGGTGCAATTGTATTTTCACTCGCCTGTATAAGCACGGCACACGCTTCCAACAAAACCACTAATACAATCTTAGGCGCAGGTTTAGGAGCCGCTGCGGGCGCTGTTTTTTCTGAAGGGGATCCCTTGTATACCTTGGGTGGGGCAGCAGCAGGGGGCGTGTTGGGTAATATCCTAACGGAAAATGAGCGAGATCATAGATCGTATCGCTCTAAGCACTCTTCACACCCTAAACACCGCTACGTTAGCCACCCACATGGCAAAAAGTGGTCTTCTAAACATAAGCATCATAAGCGCCGTCATCATCGGCACTAAGTAGCTGTCAACCTCGACCATACATATAGCCTAGCGAGTGGTGCGTGACCAATGTCGGTATGCTCGCTGGGCTAGGTCATCTAACAAGAACCCGAGTGCGCCAATAAGAATAATGACGGCCATCAGTTCCGAATAAGCCAGACGGTCACGCGTATCGAGAATGTAATAACCCAGCCCCGAGCTTACACCCAGCATTTCGCAGGGCACGAGGATGATCCAGATAACACCGATCGCTAGGCGCACGCCCGTTA
Source organism: Paenalcaligenes sp. (assembly GCA_035303295.1). Classification (GTDB taxonomy): domain Bacteria; phylum Pseudomonadota; class Gammaproteobacteria; order Burkholderiales; family Burkholderiaceae_B; genus Paenalcaligenes. Next base: position 5,240 of record DATGRU010000038.1, on the reverse strand, counting down.
ATACATGTCCCAAAATACCCGGTACGACAATACGAAAAATCACTTCGCTACGCGTTGCGCTTAAGCTTTTAGCCAGCATAAGCCAAGAGCGGTCAAGCTGACGTACTCCGGCAGCTGTGTTAAGCATGATAGGCCACACGGCGGCAAAGGTAAGCAGAAAGTAAATGGGTGCATCGCCAATACCAAAAACCATCACAGCAATTGGCATCCACGATAAAGGCGAGATCATGCGCAAAAATTGGAATGCAGTACTGCTTGCATTTTCCAGCACTCGTGAGCCCCCTACAGCCAGCCCTAGAGGAACACCAATCAACAGCGCTAAGCTTAGTCCTACCAAGACCCGCTGAATGCTCATCAAGGTGTGATGGCTAAGCTCGCCACTGCTAATAAGGGTGTATAAGCTTTGAAAGGTCTCCCATGGAGCAAGTGAGGCGGCCAGTGGGATACGCACTTCCAAAGCGCGAATCCCCACCGACCACAGCAGCACTAGAACCATCAGCCCGCCTACACCATAGAGTAGTTTAGGAGTACGTTGGACAAGACCACGTGTGAGCGCAGCCGAAACAGCTTTGTTGTTCGTGCTAGGGTTTTGCTTGGCTTGCTGACTTAAGGTAGAGCGCATGATCCTTAATGCCTCGGTTTAGGTGGTAATAGTTTCTTGACGGCTAAATGAGTCGGGTATACCGAACGCTGCTGGGCCGCCATTATTTAAAATGGCTTGTTTAACGAAACGGTCATCCACTAGATCGTTCGCTACAAAGCTAGGGTCTAATTCGTGCAGGAATGCATTCTGCCCTGACATTAAGGTGCCTTGAAGCTTACGGATTAGCTCTTCGGTGTAGCTAGGGAATGGGTAGGGCTGAAAGTCGATTCGCTTGTCTTGCCATGCAGTGTTGACGATAGCACCGGTGCTTTCATATAAGGCCGTGTCCATACGTTCGGGCTCGAGCACGTTAGCCAGGGCATCGTAACTATGCGGCGTGTACTTTTGTGGGTTGTCACGCGAGAGTATTTCAGCTGTTTCTTTACGGTTTTCTTGGATCCAAGCCTGTGCTTTAACAATGCCATTCACCACTTTTTGTGACCACTCAGGCCGCTGGTTTAGGTCTTGTTCGTGCATAAGAATGACGCAACAGGCGTGATCACGCCATACATCCCCAGTGAACCGCATGATCTTGCCAACTTTTAATACTTCGGCGTTAGCGTTGAACGGCTCAGCGACGGTATAACCAGCAATTTGTTTATTCGCTAAAGCAGGCACCATATCTGAAGGCGCCATCACTACGAGCTTAACTTGTTTGGGGCCAGGCTCGCCGTCGCTAATGGGTTCTAGGCCTCGGCTTTTTAGTAGGTGCTGCAATACCACATTATGTAGGGAGTACCAGAAGGGGATGGCAACGGTGGTGCCCCCTAATTCAGCCATGTCATTAATGTGGGGCTGCACAGTTAAGCCAGAGCCAGACATGTGGTTCCATGCGACAACTTTAGCCGGAGCTTTACTGCCGTACCGTGCCCACACCGTCATAGGTGATAACAAATGCACCGCATTAACTTGTCCTGCTAAAAACGCTTCTACAATTTGTGCCCAGCTACGGAATAAACGTGGTTTTTCAACGCGTAAGCCTTCTTGTTCGAAGAGGCCATTGTGATGAGCGACCAAGAGAGGTGTTGCATCAGTAATGGGCAAATAACCAATACGCAGTGGGGCATCCGGTTCGGCTGCACGGGCTACATTAGCCATTTGTAGCAGCGGCAGAGCGCCTACTGTAGAAAACAGGGCCGACAGTTTGAGCAATTGACGGCGTGTATGATGGGTGGCTTCAAGTTCGTCGATGCGAGTCATAATAAATGTTCGTTCAATAGCGGTTAAAGGAGAGCTAGGCAGCTTTGGCATCCTGCTGTTCTGTTGAGCTTTGGCTTTGGACTTGAGGCTTTTTCGCTGAATGGCGGTATTGACGCAGTAATTTCAGTATGTCGAGGCGTGTTTGGCTAAGCTCGTGTTCCAGTGGGTCACGTGGGTGTGGCGCTGTAATTTGCCACTCTTGAATAAGGCGCCCCGGAAAGTCGGCAATCAGCAAAACGCGGTCCGCTAAAATTAACGCCTCATCAATATCGTGGGTAACCAGCACCGCTGAGGTGCCGTGATTCGTTGTAATGCGTTGCAATAGTGTTTGCATGTCACCGCGAGTAATCTCATCTAAGGCACTAAAGGGCTCGTCCAGCAACAGAATTTCAGGTTGTCTGGCTAAACTGCGAGCTAAGGCGGCTCGTTGCGCCATACCGCCAGAAAGCTCGGATGGGAATAGCGAGTTAGCACCATGCAAGTCCACTTCGTTAATGGCGGCTTGCACACGTGATGTTCGTTCTTGTGCGCTAATTTCTGGCTGATGTTTGAAGTTAAGGCCAAAGGCAACGTTCTCTTCCAGATTCAGCCAAGGTAGTAGGCAGGGATCTTGAAAGACGAAGCTTGAGCGTGGGTGAGGGCCGCGAAGAGTTTCACCTTTTAATTTAACTGTGCCCTGATCGGCTTCTTGTAGGCCGGCCAAGATACGCAGTAGCGAGGATTTGCCAACACCACTTGGACCCAATAGTGCAATCACCTCGCCGGGCTGCAAATTGAGTGAAAAATTTTGTAGCACGGTTCTTGGTGTGCGCCCGTCGCGGGTATAACGGATGCGAATGCCCTGTGCTTCAAGAACGGCTGCGTCGGCACGTGTAGAGCTTGTCATGATAAGGCTGGGTCAAGTGAAGAAACCTCACCGCAGAATAGTGTGGTGAGGTTGAAGGCGGCTGAACTAGTCGGGAAGTAAGTAAAAGTCGGCTTTAGTTACGCCGCAGTCGGGGCATTCCCAATCATCGGGTATGTCTTCGAATTTAGTGCCGGGAGCAATGCCATCCTCTGGCATGCCCAGTGCTTCATCGTAAATAAGGCCACAGGGCCCACACATCCATTGTTTACTCATGCTGCCTGCGCCTCGCGTTCTTGCTGCTCGAAAGCGTGAATTTCTTTGCGCAAATGCTTAAGAGCTGGAGTAACAATGGCAACAAAAACGGCTTCGCGTAAGCGTCGCTGCGCAGGGTGACGCATTAAATAGCCTCGTGCCCCTGCGTGGAGAACAGCAGAGTTAGCTGCTTTAAGTGTTAACTCGGAGGTGGCTAAACGCAGTCTCAAGATGTCGATCATTTTGACTTCTTGGTTGTCGGCTTGTGTTGCCAACATACGCGTTTTACTTTCTAGCTGCAGCAGTGCTTCCGTGAGCTCGTCGTCTTGATCGTCAAGAAACTCGTTTACATGAGCATTAACAACATTGCTTTCACGTATCGTGCGCAGTGAGTTGTCGATAATGCCTAAACCCATGCCGACTTGTGAGAGAACAAAGGTGGGTTTAATACGTTGTATATAGGCTTTGAATTGATCGGGCTGCGCGATAACATCGTCGTTACTAATGAGCACGTTTTTCAGACGAATATTAAGCGTTTGCGTGCCTTCCAGCCCAGCAAACTCGGGGCAGGGATGTAGACTGACGCCCTCGGCGTTACAGTGCATAGCAAACATAATATAGCCACCGTCAGCAACCTCAGCGGCCACAACGGTTAGGTGCGAGTCGTCGATGTTGGATACCCAAGGTAACGAGCCTGAGACTGTATAGCCCTCGTCGGTACGTACAGCCTTCAGACGAATATCTTCGATGCCCGCCAAGTGCTTCACGGCATTGGACATGCCTGTACCAGCCAGTAAGCGTCCGTACGCTATCTCTTCTAGATAGCGCTCACGTACAACAGGGTTGGGCGAGCGCAATAAGTAGGTGACGCAAGCGCTTTGGCACCATACTAAGAAAGCTGTGGAGCCGCATTCACGAGCGACTTCCCGAATAATATCGACTTGCGTAGATAAGGCGATGGCATTTTGGCTTAACGTTGCTGAGATAGCGGTAGCAAAACCACCCATCGCGCCTAACTTTTGCAGGAACTCCCGTGGGTACAGACCCTTACGGTCGATATCGCTACTAATAGGGGCTAGGTCGGTTTTTACCAGCGATTCGACGTTTTTTACCAAGTCTATCGCCTGATCAATCGTACTCATGCTATTTCCTTGCTAACGACTTAGGCAAAAGCCGTGAGTTTAGGATTGGCAAAATCTTGCAGCTCAGGGTTAATGGGGGTTTGAGCCAAGCTGTTTGCATAGTTGCAAAGCGTGGCTAGGCTGACGCCCAATACGACCTCTAAAGCTTGTTGGTCGTTGTAACCAGCGGCGCGAAAGGCGACAAGCTCATCGTCTGAGACCTGTCCTTTTTTCTGGAGGACGGCAATCGTAAATTGAGCTAGAGCATTGAGCTTAGTGTCTTCAAGCGTGTCGACGTTTCGCAGCGCTTCAACGAGGGCCTCAGGCATTTTTATTTTTTTCAGTGAGAGCTTGGTGTGTCCGGCCACACAAAAACCACAATCATTTAGTGTGGCAGCGGTAATTTGAATGACTTCGCGTTCGGCAGGGCTAAGGCTGGTTTTGCCATTTATCGCCCCTACAACCTGATATGTTTCTAAGGCGGCGGGGGCATTAGCCAACACACCAATTAAGTTTGGAAGAAAACCGTTCGCCTGTTCAGCGGCTTGTACACGTTCGCGTGCGGCTTCAGGGGCGGTATCTACGCTGTGGATTGTAAGACGACTCATTTATACACCAATTAGTAATATAGAAACTACCTTGAGTATAGAGAGGCGATTCGCTAATTCGAAAGATTAAAAAATTATTAGCATATAAGGCTTTCGCCCAGTGAGGCATTCATTTTAAATCTATGTTTTTATGCTTAAAATGCCCGCAAATCAATGGTTACGCGCAGGTTAAGCGGTTCGGCCATTACTTGAATGCTGCGAATATGGCCGTGGTTATCGAAGCTATTCTTCATTTGTTCAAGCACTTGGCTAACGGGTTCTAGCTCGTCATATATAGAGGGGTCTGCCTCATAGCGTTTGTTATAGCGAAGGATAAGTCTTGATGATTTAGCTTCCTGATTTGTTTCCAGATGGGCAAAGTTAGTGAAGTGGCGACTGTTCGGGATTGGGCCTTCTGCGTGACCGGCTTCAATTATGTAGTTCAGTAATTTATGAATATTAAGGTTAAGGTTTTCAGCCAGCTCGCTGGCAAGCGCCTGCGCACGCGGTGAAAACAATGCAGTGTTCGAAGAGGGGAGTTCGGTTTGGAAGAATAAAGTGGTGGTCATAAGGCAGTTTTATTTTCTGTA